>CAJXJM010000445.1 GCA_913054205.1 uncultured Rhodospirillaceae bacterium | reverse complement strand
AAGAAAACAGCCAGCGGCAATCCTTCCCTACGCAAAATGATACTCAGTGCTGCGGTCATAAAATTTAGGAGGAAACGTGATTTTCAATCTCATCGCGGAATATTTTGTCCCGACGGCGTTTGACCAATTCGTCTTGAGAATCAGGTTCATCTTCTTCCCAATAGACTTTTGCGACCCGGCGGGCCAATCGAGCGCACAATAAATTCTCGGCCTTGGTCATATTCCGCTCAGCCACACGGCTGAGACGCGCGGCGCCATAGGCTTGATAAATTTCAAGCGCCTTACCGAAGGCTTCGGCGGCGCCTTCCAGATATTCAGAATCTTCCGTCAGTCGTCCCAACAAAAAGAGAGCTGACCCGAGGTTATTTTGGGTCACCGCCCACAACATCGGAGTCTCAAATCGATTGCGCACTTGTAATGCTTCCTGGCAGGCCATGACAGCGCGCTCGAGTATTTCCGTGTTGCGGGCCAAATCTCCCCAAATCTGGAGCGCTTGGCCGAGGTTATTTTTCACTTCACTCCATTTAAGCGGCGCATCTGCCTTGGTGAATACTTGCAAAGCAGATTGATGGGCGGCGATGGAATCCTTCAAAAGAGCTGTTTCACCATTAATTGCGTCCAAACGATACAAAGCGCTTCCGATCCGGCTCTGAATTGTTGCCCATTCTCGAGGGAACTCGCCATAGGTGAAGATATCCAATATTTCTTTATAATCTGACGCTGCTGATTCCAGAATTTCAGGATCGCTACCGCGTTCGCCCAGCGCTTGGCGAATTCGGCAAAGATGAAATTTCACATTGGCCCAGCCGATAGGGTCATCGGCTTGGGAAATTGTTTCCAGCGCCTCCTGATAGGCAAGGGCGGCTTTTCTCAGCCAGCTCGGATCGCCCATATATTGGCCTATCAAAGCGGTAACATTGCCATAACACACTTGAATTGTGAGCTGATCTGCAACCAGCAACTCATGGGGTGGGCTTTGCTCGGTCTGCTGAGCTGCTTCCAATGCCGGCAGCAATAGCGGTTTAATCATATGACGCTGGGCCTCTGTGCGCGGCACCATGGCAGCAACAGCAACGGCATAGAGCAATTTGCCAAACTCCGGTCCAAAATTAGTCGGCAATGCCAAGCGGTCAGATATCAAAAATCCACCGGGATGGTCCGCCTCTCCAGAAAGCGTGACAAATCGCAAATGAATGACCGTGCCAACTTCGTTGACGTCACCCCAAATCAAAAGATCGGCTTTGTCTTTACGGAGCCAACGTCTGGCGGTCGTCACGGCGGATTGGAAAAATACGCCGGAGGTATCAGGTGCATTTTCCACTGGCAGCGGTTCATCATAGGCTTTGACGCGCAATTCTGGTTGGTTCGAAAGCGCCCGCACCAGTAAATTCGTTTGGCTACCATCTTCATCGCCAGCGAGGCGGGCGACACGAAACTCCAGCAAGCGCCGTTTATCCTGCGGTTTGGCGAACAGAGCGACTATGGCTTCCCAAAGGGTCATTTGACCTGAAGGAGCCTTTGTCGTTGATAACGTCGCGAGCTTCGCAGATGGACCAATATTCACATCCACTGCTCTTGAACGAATAGCCATTTCGTTGGAGTTACGGAGCCGCTCTGCCAAATTGCCGATGACGCTGAGAGCCACATCTGGCTCCTCTTTGAGGGAGGCCAGAAAGCCTTCGCGCTCAATGACATCTAATTTAACCGGACCGATTGCGCGCGCCGTTGCGCTGCGAGCTGATTTATCGACAATACCCATTTCGCCGATAATTTCGCCCGCCGACAACATCGCCAAACGGACCATGCCATCAGAGGCATTTTTAAGCAGCTCTACCTGACCTGAGGAAATCACAAATGCCGACGAGCTTTGATCCCCTTCGCGGAAGATAATCTCACCATCGGTATATTTTTTTTCCATGCTTTGCATGTGTTGAGGTGTCCTGACTACGGCTTACCCCTTTAACAATGCAATTTTGTTGCCAATTGACGGATTTTACCGATAAAATAGAAAATGTCTCAACCTATTGATATTATTGAAGAAATATCCAATAAACCGGGCGCTTACGGGCTGACTGTACTTCTCACAGCGCCATTGCCCCTCGAAATAGGTAAATTTGACCGGGTAACCCTCAAAAAAGGGCTTTATTTCTATGGCGGCAGTGCCTTTGGTCCAGGCGGTCTTAAAGCCCGATTAGCTCGCCATATTCGGCCGAAAAATAGCCTGCATTGGCATATTGATCACTTAACAAAGGCCGGCAGGATATTCTCCATAGGCGCTCTCGAACAGGGCTCAGAATGCCGGCTGGTGGAACACGCTCTTTCCCTGCCGGACGCCCGAGTTCCGCTACCCGGTTTCGGCAGTTCAGATTGCCGCGATTGCGCGTCACATTTGGTGAAGCTTAAAGATTTCAGTGATATTGAGAAGATATTTGAGTTGGCCGGAATCACACCTAAAGATCAATGGCGATTTTCCTAATACGGCTTATAGGATTTTTCTTCGACGATAGCTGAGCCGAGCAGCATATTGATTTCGCGTTTGAGATGAGCACGCTCATCATTGGTGACATAGACTGCCCGAGCGAGATCGATAAAGGTCT
>CAJXJM010000444.1 GCA_913054205.1 uncultured Rhodospirillaceae bacterium | reverse complement strand
ACCATTGGCGAGAAGGTTGGGAATAGCAGACGGCATGACAATCGGTTCTTTATCTTCGCCGTCATAGGTTTCGCGAAAATCCACAGAATCTTCATCTATCCCTTCCAGGATCGCTGAGGCGACTTCCGTCATGCGGGCCTCGGTGTAGCGCATCGCGGCAGGATTATCGCCATCGATGTTGCCAAAATTTCCCTGACCATCGACGAGCGGATAACGCACCGCAAACTCTTGTGCCAGCCGAACCAGCGCGTTGTATACGGATTGATCACCATGGGGGTGGTATTTACCGATGACGTCGCCGATGACCCGAGCGCATTTCTTAAAGCCTTGGTCTGGATCAAGTTTCAATTGCCGCATTGCATATAGCAGCCGTCGGTGAACGGGCTTTAGGCCGTCCCGAACATCCGGCAAAGAGCGAGACATAATTATTGATAATGCATAAGAAAGGTAGCGTTCGCTGATCGCATCGGCGAGGCGCGTATCCCTGATATCGCCTGCAGGCCCGAGCGGCATAGTCGGTGCGTTCATTGTTGTTCCCGTAGATTATTCAGGGGTAAAAGTCAGCTAATTGTCAGATATTGTATTCTTTTGTTTTACGCGGTCAACCAGACGAGTCCGAGCGGGTGGCGCGCCATTTTTGTTGTGAATAAATACATGTCGATCCATGAAATAGCCGGTCAGGTGAAGGCCTAAAAAAACCGCTCCAAAATCGGTTTGTTGATCTACATTTGGTGCCCCCATCAAGAAGTCGGGAAGTGCTAAGAGCTTGTCTTTATAGGGTTCTCCGGCGTTTGTGGAGACCGCCTGGCCCGACTTCGGTGAGACATAAATCAACTCATCCTGCTGTCCGGTAGAAGCACATGAAGACAGATCGAGACCAAAGCCGAGTTCTGCGAGCAGGTGCAACTCCCATTCGACATAGCTCTCCAACCATGTATCAGATTCCAGATTGGCGATAAAATTGAAAAGCGATTCGTAAACGTCGGGATGAGATTCGCGTTCCGGCAAGGCCATCTCAAGAACAGAGCAGGCAGAACTTAGCCCCGCCAATCTCAGAGAATCATCCAGATAAAGCGCCGCTTGCGGCTTAAGCAGTTCGCAGGTGAAGGTACCAAGATGTTCTTCGATTCGCGCGCGCCACTCAACGGCAACGAGGTTACCGGCCTCGTAGATGCCGCGCGCACGTTTGCCACTACCGCCGCGCACCAAGCCTGCATGACGTCCGTGCTCCGGCGTCATCAGCGATACAATCGCCGACCCCTCGCCGTGTTTGCGTGCAGACAATACAATGCCGATATCAGACCAATTCATAACAGGAGCTTATACAGAAAAATTGCGGTGGACTATAATCAAGATACCTAAAAAGATAGCGCACATGCATTAACTTGAGACATAAATTAGTAATCAACGGTAAAATATGGGAATCTCTGGTATGATTATTACTTTGGTTTATGTTTCAATGTCAAATTGCATTTATGGGAGGTCACGTTGACGGATGGCCCACTGACCAGAGTTGTCATCGCGGAAGACGATCCTATTTTTATGGAATTGCTGCGCCATGCTTCGGTTCTTTCCGGCTGCGAAGTTGTTGGTGAAGCCGTCAATGGCCTTGAGGCGGTTGAGTTATATAGGGAAAACACACCAGACCTCCTGCTGCTCGATATAAAAATGCCTGAAATGGGTGGTCTGGAAGCATTGAAAGAAATTCGAAAAAGTTTTCCGGATGCCTACGTTGTTATGATCACAGCCGTTGAAGAATCCGATGCCATTGAAGAAGCTATGATATTGGGCGCCAGAGATTACATCCGCAAAGGCTCCCCCCAGGACCAGATTATTACGCGGCTTCAACGCCATATCCGCAACGCAAGAGACTAAACTTCTAACGAATACAGTTTGTTAGTCACATAAAATTCCTGATTTATATGTCGGTTTTGCACATATCAGTTAAAACAAATATGTTCGGTACACAAACATTCGAAATAACGTCAAGTGCTGATCGCCGCAATGGCAGTTATTGAAAAACCCCGCAGCCTACCTATATGTAATGATCGCAATGACCGAATATTTCTGATCGATTGAGCTAGGCAAAACGCCTTTGAGCGGCCATGATCTTACACTACGCCCTAAAAATATCCGCATCAAAGCCATTCGATCAACACCTAGCGGTGCACTGAAACCACGAGATACAGGCCACTATTGTCCGCTTTTGATGCGATGGACGGCTCCCGTCACCGACATCGCAATGTGCCAGAATCGAGTTTTGTTTCATGAGGCTCAACGATAGCTTTTGGCTATTAGCGGACTCTTTCCCGCTGAGACAATTTCAGATATCAACGACGCTATTCAAAAATTAATCGGAACTGGTGAAATCCAGCAGATAATGAATAAGTATCGCTAGATAAGTTCACTGCAATACTCAGGCGTTAAAATCCAGACCCCATTGACTGTAGCGCGAGGGATCGTCGCCCCATTTTTCGCGGACTTTCACAAATAGAAACAGATGGACTTTGGTATCGATCATTTCGCCGAGATCGCGGCGGCTTTCGGCACCGATGGATTTAATCATCTTGCCGCCTTTGCCGAGGACAATTGAGCGTTG
>CAJXJM010000443.1 GCA_913054205.1 uncultured Rhodospirillaceae bacterium | reverse complement strand
TGGCATGCCGGTTTCTTGCATTTTTTCAAATACCGGTTCTATTCGCACGCGGTCAGTGACGCCATACTCCGAATTGGTCGTCGCATTGGCGGGGTAATATTTGACGGCGGCAAATACACCGTCTTTGAAGCCCTGCTCAACCTCGCTCGCCTTGGTTTCATCGGTCAGATAACATGTCATGAGAGGCACAAAATGCTCGAACTCTTTACCGTCCGGCAGGGCTTGCAAAATCCTCCGGCGATAATCAGCCGCCATCTCTGGCGTCGTCACAGGTGTTGCTAAATTGGGCATGACAATGGCCCGGCCGAATTGACGCGCCGTGAAAGGTAGAACCGCTTCCAGCATGGCCTCATCGCGAAGATGGACGTGCCAATCATCAGGTCGGCGGATGGTTATTTCAGTTATCGACATAATAATAGAATGCCCCAGAATTTCACAGGCTTCTTATAACCCTAAATTCAGGACATGTAAAAAATGCCGATAAAAATTCCCAATTGACTCAAATTAAATTTAGTTTAGGCTTAAACTAAATAACAAAATGAGTGAACTCAGGGAGCCAAAGTTGGAAATTGCCGTCATTGGTGGCGGGCATGGTTGTTACGCTTCAGCCGTCAGCCTTACCGAGCAAGGACATAACGTTAGATTGTGGCGCCGGGATGCGGCCGCCTTTGGGTCTGTCCTCAATACCAAAATAATCAAACTCACCGATCATGAAGGTGTGCGCGATGTTGAGATCGCTGTTGTTACCGATGATCTGGCCGCGGCAATGCAAGGTGCTGAACTGATTGTACTACCCCTTCCCTGTCATACGCACACATCTCTCGCGCCGCAACTCGCGCCACTTTGGCAAGACGGTCAAGTTGGCTATCTGCCGCCCGGAACGTTTGGCGGCTATATTTATGCCAAAGCCGCGGTCGATGCGGGCAATACTGCAAACATTGCCTTTGGTGAAACCGGCACTTTGCCCTACCTCGCCCGAAAACACGGCGAAGACAATGTGCGTATAAGTGTATACGCGACGCGCCTGCCGACTGGGATCTATCCCTTAAAAGATGCCGATCGTGCTTTTGCAGTCATTAAAAAAGGCTACCCCGCCGCAGAGCAAATCACAGATCTTCTGGACGGCGCCCTGATGAATGCCGGGCCGATCATTCATCCGCCGCTCATCATGATGAATGCAGGACCCCTAGAGCATTTCGATACCTGGGACATTCACAATGAAGGTACTCAGCCTTCGATCCGAAGTGTCACGGACGCTTTGGATCAGGAACGTATCGATTTGAGAGAAGCACTTGGATATGGCGCGCCGCATTTCCCTCTGAAAGATCACTATGACGATGACCGGGAAGAATGGATGTACGGCAACTCATCGCATGAGAAGCTCACCGACAGCGCGGACTGGCGCGAAGATATCGATTTGCAAACTCACCGTTACATGCGAGAAGATACAGCCTTGGGTCTCGCGTTTTATTGTTCGGTCGGGCGCTGGGTCGGCCATCCCATGCCAATCTCAGAAGGACTTCTCGCCATCGCCACCGGCATCACTGGCGATCCTTTATATGATTCCGGTCGATCCCTTGAAAGCCTCGGTCTTGCTGATTTGAGCCAAGATGAAATGCGCGATATGCTGACGAATGGAATTTCCACATGAGTTCAACGCCCAAAATCGTTGCCCTCGGTGCGGGCCGTATGGGGCGGGGCATTGCCCAAATGTTCGCCTACGCGGGACACAACGTCACCATTTTGGATTTCAAAGAACGAGATCCGGCTGACTCGAAAGCCCTGCTCGCTGAAGGCAAAGCAGAGATTAAAGAAAACCTCGAATTTCTGGTTTCCCTGGAAGTTCTGGACACAGCAAAAATTCCAACAATCCTGGACCGTATTCATGGCAACCCAATCAGTGATGCCAGCGAAGTATTAGGCGATGCAGATTACATTTTTGAAGGCGTGCCGGAATTACTGGACCTCAAAAAAGACGCAATTGGCCGCGCCAGCGCTCTAGCCTCGGACGATACCGTCATCGCTTCAACCACCTCGACCATACTGGTTACCGAACTGGCTGAATTCAGCTCGCATCCGGAGAACTTTTTAAACGCGCATTTTCTCAATCCGGCCTATTTGATCCCGCTCGTCGAGGTCAGCCCAAGTGATCAGACCGACAAAGCCAAACTCAAAGCCTTCACTGAACTTTTGGAATCCATCGGCAAAAAGCCGGTGCTCTGCAAAGCATCGCCGGGCTATATTGTGCCGCGCTTTCAATCGCTGATTATGAGCGAGGCTGTCCGCATGATCGAAGAAGGTGTTGCAACAGCTGAGGACATCGACCGCGCCGTTACAACAGGTTTTGGCATCCGCTATGCGACAATGGGGCCTGTCGAGTTCATCGATTGGGGCGGCGTCGACATCCTCCATTACGCCAATGCATACCTGTCAAAAACGCTTGGCGACCGCTACAAAAATCCTGACATTGTTGCCGAGAAAATTGAAAAGGGCCATCTCGGCATGAATCACGGCAAAGGTTTTTACGATTTTGAAAATATGGATGTCGAAGCCTATAAACGTGAAAAATTATCCACTTTTATCGCATTGTTGAAACATCTTGATC
>CAJXJM010000442.1 GCA_913054205.1 uncultured Rhodospirillaceae bacterium | reverse complement strand
CCGATTTCCCCGACTCGATCGAGCGCACAATGGTGTGCAAAATCTGGACGTTGTGTAGAATCTCGGCGTGGCTGAATCGATAGGTCCCGTTGCCCATTACCCCGTCGGCCCAGGCCTCGAAGTTTGGCTTGACCGTATCGGTCACCTGATAAGTTCGGGTGTGGATTTCCTCGTCCATGCCGCGCCAAGTGAGCGTGGCGGGATCGGGCATATCCACATTCGAAACTTCACGATTTTCGACCCAACCGCGATCGCCGAAGACGCTCATGCGCTGGTAAAAGGGCGTCGTCGCCAGGGACGTAAAGCTGCCCGTGACGCCGGATTGAAAATTCATCTGCACCGACAGCACATCCGCGTTGGGATAATCGTCGGACCGACTTTTAAGCTGGGCGTAAATTTCGGTCATCGGACCGGCGATGGTCTGCATGAAATCCGTTTGGTGAACGCCCAAGGCGGTCATCATGCCGGCTGGCGCCTGGGCCGGGTCTTTCCGCCATCCCGTGGCCGGCGATTTGACCATGAAATTGTATGAAGCATTGAATTCCAGATGGAGCAGCGTGCCCAATTCTCCTGCATCGGTCATACGTTTGATCTCCTCGAACGCACCCTCAAAGCGCCGTTCATGCCCAATCCCCAGCATTAGCCCTTTGGCTTCGCACGCCCGGATCATCCGCTCTGCGCTGTCGCTGGTCAGGGAAAACGGTTTTTCGCAGAATATATTTTTACCGGCATCCGCCGCCGCCAAGACCATTTCTTCATGGAGGAGGTGCGGTGTTGCAATGATGACCGTGTCTATATCCACATCATTCAACGCACCACCCAAGGAACCGTAAAATCCGATCCCTTGTTCTTCCGTAAATGGCTTACATTTCTCGGCATCTATATCGACACCGGCGGCGATGTTGATCCTGTCGCTATCTTTAAGGCTTTTGACGATGGTGGTTCCCCACCAGCCGAGACCAATGACTGCTGCATTTAACATTTTCTTTTCCTGAAATCAGACTGTTCGTTCTTTAAGATCATCCGGCGTCACGTCGCCCCTATAGACATAACCGGTGTCGGCGACACTGCCGGCATCGATATAAATGCCGACCACTTCGATGGGCTCGGTCGCGCTTAGATTATGGAGCCAGTGTTCGACGCCCTTGGGGATGTAGTGAAAATGTCCGCTATGGACCTCAACCCGGTCCGGCCCCGCACCGGCCAGCCCATGACCGCTAATGATATAATAGATTTCCTCGCAATTTTCGTGGGCATGCTTTTTGTGGACCGCGCCCGGCAAAAACTTCGCCCGGAAAAGGGTGGAGGAATAACCATTGCGGGCCGAGATCGGCAGGCGGAAATCAGTAATCATCCAGCCTTCTCCTTGATCCATATTTTCCGGCTGAACATCATCCAGATTGATCTGGATTCCCCTCTTATCGCTCTGCGTGGCGGAATTGCTGAACACCGTGCCGGCAGCAGCGCCATCGGGCACGCCCATATAAAACCCGACCATCAACGACATTTCATCGGATTGGTTGGCAAAGTAATGATCCACGCCTTTCGGCGCGACGCGGCATTCACCGGCTCGGGCGGGGTTAAGTTGGTCACCCAGACCATAGACCCCGTTGCCGCTCAAAAGAATAGAAACCTCATCGCAATGGTTATGCCGGTGCACGCGCGGCGAATCACCGGGCCCGGTCACGATATGAAAAGCGGTCGCCGAGCTGCCATGCTCCCCGGTTATGGGAGTTACGACATGCGGTTTACCAGGGTCGCCATCAATTAAATCATTCACATCGATTAAGGGATAAACGAGCGGCATAACAATTTCCTCCAGTAATTTTGGTTAATTGAGCCCAAGCTTCTCCGCTACTGCTCGGTAAATGAGGCCGTCGTCGTTGGACAATTCGTATTGTACATCAAAATGATCTCGGCCAGAACAAGCGACCAAAGTAACATCTGCGCCGGCTGCGCTCAGGGCTTCGGCGTAGGCTTGCGACTGAACTTGAAAGCTCTCTAGTTCTGCCTCGCCATAGGCGACCACGGCAAATCCGCTGGGATCGAGAGGGTTAAGTAGCGGACTGTGACGCTTGATCTGGGCCGCGTCCATCTTAACCACATGGTTCACATAAATCTGGCCAATGGGTCGCAAATCGTAGATGCCGCTATAGGCCACAACGCCGATCACGTCTGCTTCTCCTTTCATGCGCGAACATAAATTCCCGCCCGAGGAATGTCCGGAAACGATGATGTTTGGGTTGTTCACCCTCAATTCAGTCAAATTATCCCTGAGCCAGGACAGGCCAGCGCGAATTTCATCGACAATACCGTCCATGGTTTCATCAGGCGCCAGCGTGTGCTCGACAATCGCCAAGTTGAGACCTTTAGCATGGAGGGCTTCGCCGACATAGGAAAAATCTTCCTTGTCGTTCCATTGCCAATAGCCCCCATGGATGTGATATAGCGTCGGCGCATCCTTGTCGCCGGGTACGAAGTCGATCCGGTTTCTCGGCTTCGGTCCGTAAACGAAATCCCGACGTATACCGTTTCGTGCGTTGAAATCCTGAGAGCGCCGCTTGCTTTCGGCGTAATAAATCTGGGCGCTTTCTTCGAACGCGGCC
>CAJXJM010000441.1 GCA_913054205.1 uncultured Rhodospirillaceae bacterium | reverse complement strand
CCATATTCTAACAACTGCTACACACGGAACGTACATCGCAAATCTACCGGTTGGGAAGGTGGGTGATCAGGTGCAATCGATCCCGACTACTTCGAGTTGCGTCACTGTGGCTGCTTTCTTTTCAATTTCGTGGGCCATTGCAGCCAGATGAGCGACTAGACCCTCGAAATCAACTCTCAAATTTGGTTCCTACTTCGTCCAGCGTCTATTGACTTTGGCATTTACGATCAGCAACCCTCCGCAGCCGCTCTTATGTCCTCTATTGGCTAGTAGCGGACTCTTTGGTGCGGAGTAAATAGTGTCTGCTTTACACCGGTAAGCGGACTTTCTCCGCCCTACCAAAACTCTGAGCACTCTGTGTCCTCGGTGGTTTTCCTATTCTCCCTAGTCGTCGTTTTCCAGACAGATGAGCCCCATTCCCGTTGTCATGGGCGCATAATAGTTGCGGTGGATTCGGCGTACCTTTTCATTCATCGCGCCCCGCATGACCAGCCACATGATCAATTCAACGGCTTCGGCACCGGCTTTTTCCATCAATTCCTGATGTGTCATGTTGGTAAGAACGGTGGGATTGCTTTCGATCTGATCCATAAACCAATTGTCGAACTCGGAATTCAAATATCCGAAACGTGCGCCATGCAATTGATGAGACATGCCCCCGGTTCCTAAAATGACCACCTTTTTGTCATCGTCAAAAGAATCCACTGCTTGAGCAATGGCTTGGCCCAGCCGATAACATCGCATCGCCGTCGGCAAAGGATGCTGAATTACATTGACCTGCACCGGGACAACCTCGATGGGCCAGTCAGGATCGTTGGGAAACAGTAAGTTCATCGGCACGAGGAAGCCATGCTCGACCATGAGTTCCTGGCAGACAGTGATGTCAAACTCGTTGTAAATCAGATGTTCGCAGAGTGCCCATGAAAATTCTGCATTGCCTTTGACCGGGGGGAGCGGGCGGGTGCCGAAACCTTCGTCGCCAATGGGATATTCATTCGCCGCACCGATGGCGAATGTCGGGTATTTATCAAAAAAGAAATCACAACCATGATCGTTGTAGACCAGTATCGCTACATCGGGTTTGATCTCTTTCAGCCATTCCTGGGCCGGTTTGTAACCATCAAACAACGGCTTCCACGCGTTCGAGTTTTGCTCGCCCTTATCATAGGCGACACCGACGGAGGGGACATGGGATGTGCCGATGCCACCAATAATTTTTGCCATCTTTAAGTCGCCCCGCCAACGTTGCGGGATTTAAGAAACTCGTCATAGGTCATGCCCTTCTGTTGGGCGCCCATGGGATAAAGGCCTTCACCGAGTAGAACGCCGATTTTCATAATCATATAAATATTACCGCCCGCCTTGACGACGCCTAGCCAATCTTTCTCGCGCAGCGGCTTTTTCTCTTCTTCGGTCAAATTATAGCGATCCATGTAAGCTTCCGGATCGGCCACATAACTGTCCCGGTTTTCAGCAATGTTCATTGAGAAGGCTAGCTTGTTGATACGGTAGCCTTTATGGCTTCGCAGCCCATCGAAGATCATCGTTCCGGGGATCGTCTTGGACCGGTCAATTTGTTGTTTCATGTTAAATCCCTATCCGTAGGTCCGGAGATCCACGCTTAACCGGACAGATTGATATGCTATGCGAATTGATTGTTGGCTGTAAATGTCAATTGCACTCCAATTATTAAAACATTTAGAAAAAGCAGTTTGATTTGTAATTGGCCGGTAGGGGAGGATGAAGCCAGGGGTGATGATGGCCTAACCTTGACCTTTGCCGCTCAACGCCCTCAAGACCAAATCAATCGACGGCCGGCTGACATAGCCCGTTTCGGAGAAGCGGTGGGTGATGCGGCCGGATTGATCTAATACCAGGATGATCGGATGGGCGACGCCATAGGCGTAGCTGCCGCGTGAATACCCTTCGTTTAGAAGTTTAAACTTTCGAATGATCACAGATTTAGGATCGGCAATGAGCGTTAAATCCGGCAGTGGTGCGACAATCCTTTGCATGTTGCCCGATACCGGTGAGCGCTATCTTAGCACACCGTTATTTGACAATGTTGAAGCGGATATGTCCGATGAGGAGGTGGCAATTTCGCATTCAACTCCGAATTTCCACCTGGCGGCAGATTAGCGGTACTTGTCCAAGAGTTTCGACCAGCCATTGCTTGATTTAAATTTGGCCAAGGCTTTATTGAATTTTTGAACAACGGGTGCCCATTTTTGGGAGAACATGACGATCCGAAATTCGACCGCGTCGAAACCCGGCGTGGCGATGTGTAGCGGTTTTTTGAATATGAGATTTTGCTTTTGTATCGTCCAGTTTGCGACATTTTTATCTAAAATGCCGTAATCGACGCGCAGAAATTTGACCATGCGGAGAAGACTTTCAAAACGATTAGCTTGGATCGCTTTAACCGTTCCATCTTTGATCATTTTATCCAGCGAAGGATATTTGTAGCCGCTCATTACAGCGATATTTTTACCCGCCAATTTTCGCGCGCTTGTGATGCTCGTTCTGTGATCTTTGACCATAATGACATTGTCCGAAACTCGAATGATGCCGTCCGTCCAGATATGATCAGAAGTGTATTTTACCCAC
>CAJXJM010000440.1 GCA_913054205.1 uncultured Rhodospirillaceae bacterium | reverse complement strand
CCCGTGCAATTCACCAACCGCATTGAGATCACCGGCCTGTTTTGGCATTTTGTCGACTTGGTCTGGATCTTCCTGTTTCCAATCCTGTATCTTTTGTAAAACCGGCTTATGTCAGACGAACATTCACCCGAATATTATAAGAAAAAATTCATCCCACTAATTTATTTAGTGGGCGGAATCCTCATCGTGGGGACAATCATTACCTTCGCGGCGGACAAGATGGGTATTGCGGAAAGATGGGGGTTCGTGAACGCCATCATTTTTGCCATGTCTGTGGCAGTGGTGAAAGCCAGCGCGGTGATTTACATTTTCATGCACTTGAAATGGGACATCAAATTGAAAACCATTTCATTGACGCTCGGTTGCACGGTCATTTTCTTTATCGGCATGATGTGGCTCACGGTAGGCAGTGAAATTGATTCCAATAAACCGGGGCACTCCGACAATACGTGGAACCACGTCACGGAACCCGAACCGGAAACCGCACCCGAAACCAAATAATGTCACTAAAAGCGTTCCATTTTTTGTTCGTGATCGCCTCCATCCTGCTGGGCTTGGGAGTGGGGGGGTGGGGGTGCAAGAATATCGCGCTCACGGCGAGGTCGGGTCCTTGGTGATCGGCATTGTGTTTTTCGCCATGGGTATCGGTCTTTTCTTTTATGGGCGGCGGATGTTGAAAAAAACCAAGGACATCGGCTACCTCGCTCTGGCCTGTATTTTTTTTCTCGAACAAAACGCTAGCGCTTGTGCCGCATGCTTTGGTGAATCCGATTCGCCAATGGCGGATGGAATGAATGCGGGAATTTTCACACTGCTCATTGTGGTGGGCGGCACGCTGGCGGGAATCGCTGGATTTTTTATTTATATCATCCGCCGCGGAGCGCGGATGTCGAGCTTGGAACTCGAAGGGGAATCTCCAACCATTTAATTTTTCATGAATAAAAAGTACATTGGACTTATTTTCGGCGCAATCGCCGGCGTGGTGGTGGCTGTGATCCTCGTCAACGGGGCCAAAGTCGAAAACACTCACACTTTCACTGGATTTGACAAAACAGTGGAATACACAATGACCGAGCTCTTCAAATCACCTCCCCCAATCACCGAGCACGGCTGGAATGTTGATCGTGTGGTGGTGTTTGTGCATTTACTAATGGCTGCTTTGTTCGTGGGTTGGACATTGTATTTTCTCTTTTGCATGTATAAATTCCGCGAATCGAATCACCCCAAGGCGGATTACCACGGAGCGCGGTCAAAATTCTGGACCAATTTAGTCGAGTACGGAGTGATCGCTGCTGAAGTGATTTTGATTTTTTGTTTCGCAATACCTCTTTGGGCGGAAGTGATGAACGACGAGAAGCTTGCTGAAATCAAAGCGCAAGCGAGAACCGAGGGTGGCGATGGCCTGGAAATCCATATTCTTGCAAAACAATTTGACTGGAGCGCCCGCTACGCAGGAAACGACAATATATTTGCTCAACAGGACATTCGCTTTGCCGATAAATCAAACAACCCTTACGGCCTTGATCCCAACGACGCCTCAATTGATGATGTTTTGGTGCTGGCTGCCAAAGATCGCAAAGGAGCGATCGTGGTTCCGGCCGATACTGCTGTGGCATTGAAAATCACTTCGATGGATGTGATCCATTCCTTCAAAGTGCTGCCCTTACGGGTTTGCAAAGATGCAATTCCAGGGTTGCAACTACCCATCCACTTCAAAGTTAAAACTGAATATCTTGATCCAGATCAAGCCAACAAGGATGGCGAACACGTTTTCCTAATCACGTGCGCGCAGCTCTGCGGCGACGGCCACGGCTCAATGAACGGGTATCTCAAGGTGGTCAGCAAAGAGAAATTCAAGCAATGGCTCGAAGCCAAGAGTAATGCAGCAAAACAAGCGCGCAGGGAAAACCTTGCAGCGGCGAAATAACTATTCATCCCGGGTCAGCGATGGCGGATCGCGACACTAAACAAATGATCAAATGGAGCCTGCTCGGTTTCATCGTTGCTCTGATTGTCGCCAATTTGGTGATTGGCAAGCGCGAGCATCGGACGCCTTCAGCTCAGCCTGTGTTGCCTGAGATCAGCACGATTCACTCCTTCAACCTCACGAATCAGTTTGGCGCAACAATCACACTCGAGGATTTGATCGGGCGGCCGTGGTTGGCCGACATTATTTTTACCCGTTGCCCCACCGTATGCCCGCGCATGACGCAAACGCTTGGTGAACTGCGCGCAACATTGCCGTCCACACTTCGTTACGTTTCCCTTACCACCGACCCCGCGCATGACACGCCGGCGGTGATGAAAGCTTTTGCCGAGGCGCACGGCAGCAATGACACGGACTGGCATTTCCTCACCGGCTCGAAGGCGGATCTTATGCGATTGGCCATTGACGATTTGAAACTCATTTCCGTGCCCAAGGAGAAGGGCAAACGCGATAACCCAAACGACCTTTTCGTGCACAGCAGCCTTTACATTCTTGTGGATGCAAAAGGCCGCGTGCGGAAATCATTTGAGCACGACGCCACCAATCTCGTGCAACAAGTACAGGCGGCACTCAAACAACTGGAGGATGAAAATGTCCGTTGATCAAATGCCCACCGTCAATGCCGC
>CAJXJM010000439.1 GCA_913054205.1 uncultured Rhodospirillaceae bacterium | reverse complement strand
TCACCCCGAACAATTGAATGCACCCGTGGCCGCGGCAAAATGAGCGACTCGCCACGCTCCAACCGATAGGGCGGTGTTAGATCATTGGCTTCGATAATGGCCCGGGCTGAAACGCCATAACGTCGGGACAATATGAAAAGCGTGTCGCCAATTTTGACCCGGATCACGCCGCTTGCCGGAATGTCTGCGCGCTGGGAGACAGGGGTTGGCGGGCGCGCAGAAATCGGCGCGACACGTTGATTGCCGGAGGACTGTCCAGGCGGCGGCCATTGCAAATTGCTGCAGCCTGATAAAATCAGGATGACACCAATTGCTGTAATTTTTCTAATATCCATTTCCATAGATACCGCTATGACTTCAGTTGTTTACGTACCGGTCGATACTCCCGGTATTAAAGGCACAAATCGGACATCCCGCAACTCTTCGGTTTCCAGTCCGTGATCGGTTTTAACAACTTTCAATATTGTTTGGAAATCATCACTCAATCCAATCGGCACGACCATAATACCACCAATCGAAAGCTGATCAGCTAAAATCGGCGGCACGTCAGCCGCGGCAGCCGTCACAATAATGCGTTCAAACGGCGCCTGAGCGCCCCATCCGAGCGTGCCATCACCAACTTTGGTCGTCACATTTCGGACGCGCAATTCTTCAAATCTTATTTCTGCTTCTCTCAACAGTGGCTCATGGCGTTCTATCGTATAAACACGGCGACATAATGGTGCCAATATCGCGGTCTGATAGCCTGACCCGGTACCAACCTCGAGCACTTTCTTGCGATCATCGAGTTCAAGCGCTTCCGTCATTAAACCGACAACACCTGGTTGGCTTAGCGTTTGATGGTGACCAATCGGCAAAGTGATGTCTTCGTAGGAGCGATCTCGAAATGCTTCGGGGACGAAGATTTCGCGCGGCACGCTTTCCATCGTTGCAATAACATCAGTGTCGGTAACGCCCGCGCGTCTCAAGGACAGCACAAGTTCCATTTTGAGATTAGCCGAAAGATTAGGTTCATAATTCACAGTCAGAGTTCCCCAATAAATCCTGGTCCGGCAACTGCAACGCTCTTATGTGTTAAAAGCGTCTACCAATTTTCGCATCGTTGCCGGGTGGGTAAGATCCATTGAAAGCGGTGTAACCGAAATTGCCCCATTTTGGATTGCTGCCAAATCCGTGCCAGCCGGATAGCTTCCAGAATGTTGCTGTGCGCCGATCCAAAAATACGGCTCACCTCTCGGATCACTGCTCTCGATAATCTCATCGCCGATTTTGCGGCGCCCTTCCCGGGTGATTTCGATGCCAGTTACCTTTGTCTTGGGTACAGGGGGAAAGTTAACATTTATTAAAACATCACGCGGCCATGCAAAAGAAGTGACTTTTTTGATGATTTTTGCCGTATATGCCTCGGCTGAAGACCAGTTTACCTTTGTTTTCACGTGATCGTCGTCGATTTCCTGGCTAAAGGCGATTGCCGGAATGCCAAACAAAGTTGCCTCCATTGCCGCTGCAATCGTGCCGGAATAGGTCATATCTTCACCAACATTGGAGCCTCGATTGATGCCGGACAGCACCAAGTCGGGACGATGGTCTTTCATCAATTTATTGATCGCCAACATCACACAATCGGTCGGTGTGCCATTGACGCTATAACGATTTTTACCGGCCTTCTTGATCCTGAGCGGCGAGCGCAAAGTCAAAGAATGCCCCGTTGCACTTTGCTCGGTCTCTGGCGCAACAACCCAAACTTCTTTTGCGATCTTCTTGGCAATCGCTTCGAGTTTTTTCAAACCCGGCGCGTTAATGCCATCGTCATTGGAGATAAGAATGCGCGACTTTTTAAGATTGAGAGGGGCGTCAAACATCTAAGCAGTAATGGCTTCGAGGCCGCCCATATAGGACCGCAAGGCTTCCGGCACGACAATCGAGCCATCTTCCTGCTGATAATTTTCCATAATCGCGATAAGCGTCCGCCCAACAGCAAGGCCGGAACCATTGAGTGTATGCACATGGATCGTGCCTTTGCCTTCGCTCGGACGATAGCGGGCTTTCATGCGCCGCGCTTGGAAATCGCCGCAATTGGAAACACTGGAAATCTCCCGGTAGCGTCCCTGCCCCGCCAGCCAAACCTCAATGTCATAGGTTTTATGGGCAGAAAATCCAAGATCACCTGTGCAGAGCGATACCACCCGATACGGCAGCTCAAGCCGTTTCAGCACTTCTTCGGCGCAATTTGTCATGCGTTCATGCTCGGCTTCTGAGTCTTCGGGCTTGGTGATCGCGACCATTTCGACTTTGGTAAATTGATGTTGGCGGATCATGCCGCGGGTATCTTTACCGGCAGAGCCTGCCTCCGATCTGAAACACCATGTCATCGCCGTGTAGCGGCGCGGCAGAGTGTCTTCATCGATTATGCTATCGGCAACGATATTGGTCAGCGGCACTTCGGCTGTCGGAATAAGATAATGCCCTTCATCGGTCTTAAAGAGGTCTTCTTCGAATTTAGGCAATTGGCCGGTGCCAAAAAGCGCATTGTCCCGCACCAAGGCCGGTGGATTAATCTCGGTATAGCCATTTTCGCCGGTGTGCAGATCGAGCATAAACGCCGATAGCGCCCGCTCCATCCGCGCCAACGCGCC
>CAJXJM010000438.1 GCA_913054205.1 uncultured Rhodospirillaceae bacterium | reverse complement strand
CCCGAGCGCACGCTGCTGTTCCGGGTTCGCTACGGCGGCGACAAGACGTCGCATGCTATCGAATGGCGGGGTCACCCGGAATGGACCCAAAGCCCGGAAAACATCGCTTACTTCGAAAACAATCCCGTCGCTGACGATCAATGATGCTTCGTTCGCGGAACCTTACGGGAATAGAGAAAGCGGACGACTAAGCCACCCCGGCAAAATGAGAGGTGATTCGGGCCTCCTGGCAGGCAGCGTGCATATCCGTTTAATTGTGATTGTCGGTTTTTTGAAAGAGTAAGTTATGACCAAAATTTTTGTGCCGCAGGCCATCCCAGAACCTGCTGCGGACCTTCTCAGAACGCTCGGTGAAGTGACGATATTTCCGCATGCGGATCGTGTAATTTCAGAACCTGAACTGCTTGAAGCTGTGCGTGATAAAAACATTCTTTATGCGATGGGAGAAATTCCTTATGACTCGAAGATTATCGATGCTGCAAAGGATCTGAAGTTTATCTCAGCCATGCATTCGTCAGCGAAATTCGTTGATTTTGCGGCGGCGACACAACGAAATGTACCCGTCGCGGGCGTTCCCCATGCCACCAAGACAACTGCGGAATTCACCTTTGCGCTTTTAATGGCGACCGCATGGCGATTGCCGGAGGCAGATACATTTCTTCGTGATGGGCGGTGGAAGCAAAATCAGTCGATGGCATTTATGGGTTCAAGACTTTATGACAAGAATCTCGGAATTCTTGGCATGGGTCAAATTGGCCAAATGGTTGCCCGTAAAGCTGCAGCATGTGATATGCGCATCCTTTATCATAAGCGGTCGCGGTTAAGTACGGCGGAGGAAATCGCCCTAGGGTCCGCTGAATACCGTTCGATTGATGACTTGTTTATGGAATCGGACTTCATTGTCTTATCCACAATTCTAACCAACGATACGAAAGGGCTCGTCAATGAACGGCTTATTTCTATGATGAAGCCCAGCGCAATCCTTATCAATACGTCACGCGGCCCCGTTTTGGATGAGGTCGCCCTGGAGAAAGCGCTGAGAGAAAATCGTATTCGAGGCGCCGCACTAGACGTGTATCAAAACGAAATTCCCGAACCAAATCCCGGGCCACTCGAAGGTCTCCTGGATTTGCCTAACGTTATTTTGACACCGCACATAGGCACTGCAGCACGAGAGACGCGCGAGGAGATCGCCATGTATGCGGCTAAAAATATTGAGCGGTTCCTTGCCGGGGAACGCCCGCTTAACATTTTTAATCCTGAAGTCTACGGCGAGACGGCAATCAAGAGCGAGCAAATAGGGTAGGCAGAACGCGTCTCACTCGAAAATTTAGTGAGCCCAGAAGAATGATATCGATCACAAGGTGCCACCGGATAAAAATACGGACCATTCAAATTGCCAAAAGACGGTGAATTCAAGCCGGTCGCAAAAAATGTAAGGCGCATTGGCCACCTTGATCTGCCGGGGCGTGGTCAGATCGAAGTTCAGGGTGATTAGGCCTAATCACCCAACCTTTGTGAACGCGTCAATATCCAGACCCAAAAGTTCAACGGCATTGCCGCCCATGATCTTAGCTTTATCATTATCATCCAACCCCTGAACGCTGTTGACGTGGCCGACGGGATCGGGCTCCGCCATGTCGTAGGGATAGTCGGTGCCCATGACCACCTTATCCGCACCCCAGGTTTCGATCATATAGCGGAGCTGATGCTCGTTGAATACCACGGTGTCGAAGTACAGTTTCTTGATGTATTCGCTGGGCGGCTTATTGATGTTTGCCCGGCAGTCGTCGCGGAGGTGATAAGGATGATCAAACCGTCCGGAGTAAGCCGGAATATATCCGCCGCCGTGGGCGATACATATCTTTAGGCCAGAATATTTTTCAAGATATCCGTCAAATACGAGATGCCCAACCGCAAGTGCCGATTCCAGCGGATGTCCGATGGTATTGCGAAAGTAATGATCGCCCATTCGTTCTTTATAGGATGTTCCGATGGGGTGGATGAAAATCATCACACCCATTTCCTCAATACGCTGAAACAACTTTTCGAGTCCGGCACGTGTTAAGTCGGTGCCGTTCACATTGGTTGAAATCTCCACACCCCTAAAGCCAAGATCGTTCACACAGCGTTCCAATTCTGCGACAGCCATATCGACATCCTGGAGCGGTAAAGTGCCTAATCCGACAAACCTGTCTGGATGGCTTGCGACGACTTCTGCCACCGTATCGTTGACCACCTTCGATGTGTCGCGCGCAAATTCGGCCAGCTTGTCATAGTTATAGTGAAACGGAGATGGTGAAATCGCCTGAACATCCACGCCTTGTTTGTCCATATCTTTTAAGCGCTCTTCCGGTTCGGTCAGCTTGGAATGAAGCTTTTTCTGAAGACCCTCATTAATAGAAACCGTCAGCGGATTGTTATCCACAGCACCGCCGTACAATTCCGGCAAGGATGTCAACATGTCATCTGCCTTATGGACGTGAATGTGACAATGAATATCGACGGTGAAAAATTTGTTGCCGTTGCGAACGGTTTGGGCATGGCCGTGGTCGTCCGTCGGGCCATTGTTTGAGCAGTTGAAAAACATCATTTTTTCCTGACGGTATAAAATCGAAGCAGGGTTTGGCGTCCAAAGTGTAC
>CAJXJM010000437.1 GCA_913054205.1 uncultured Rhodospirillaceae bacterium | reverse complement strand
GATATTAAACATCTTGAAAAAGCAGGTATTATTGCCCCGCAAACGTCACTTACAACATCAAACAAACCGCTTGATCTTTCGCCTCGCTATGATGTCGAAGCGGCAAATAACTCTTCCTTAGAAGCTCAGAACACCCATCAACGCATCAAAAAGGCTGAGGCTGCCTATCAGAAAGTATCTTCCGCCGCAGACAATTGGCTGGTGAATTCCATATTTGACGGAATGGATAAATTGGGTAAAACGGATGGCCTAACGGGCTCAACATCTGAACTGCTCGGCGAAGGTGTTCAATAATATTTTAGCCTCTATACTGTTGCATGGCCGAAACAAATAAATTGCCCGATCGGATTTGTGTGAGCCCCTCCGGCGCGCTGACATGGCGGGGTAAAACCTATAAATGCGCGATCGGCAAAGCCGGTGTTTCCACTGAAAAGCGCGAAGGCGATGGTGCAACGCCGGTTGGATGCTTTCCTCTCCGAGAAATTTATTATCGTCCTGACCGCCTACAGACCCCTCAATCAAACCTACAAACATCACCTTTGACGCCTTCAGATGGGTGGTGTGATGATCCGGTGCATTTAGATTACAACAGGCAGGTTTCGCTCCCTCATGCGGGCCGGTGTGAGGAACTGTGGCGCGAAGATGAGGTTTATGACCTGATTGTTGTTATTGGTTATAACGAATCGCCACCCGTTCAGGGTTTAGGTAGTGCCATATTCCTGCATATTGCCAAGAATTTAACGGGCGGGAAATTCGCGCCAACAGAGGGCTGTGTTGCGCTATCCCGCGACGATCTTCTAGAAATTATTGAAGAGCTTGCGCCTGAAAGCCAAATTGAAATAATGCCGAATTAGCTGTTGTCAAAATTTTCAAAATTTTCGATGCGAATATTAAACCCAATGGTAATCCGCTCACTATTTCCATGATAGGGATTGACCATATGCCTAAGCCAGGCTGGAAAACAATAAAGTCGGCCTTCTTCCGGTGGAAAGGACAATCGCTGACCAAACGGATTTCCGGGAACCGGCACCATTTCAACGCCATGGCGAGGATCAAAAAACTCAATATGTCCGGCGTCTTCGGGGGCGTCTTCGGCGCGTTCATCAGCACCGGCTTGAATGTAATAAACGCCGGACCACGCACAGCCAGGGTGGGTGTGAATTTTATGATAACCACCCTTTCGAAGAATATTGGCCCAGGCGATAAACGTCGTGTCTGCGCCAAACTGAACGCTTTCCACGCCGGCAGACACTTTGGTTAATTCAGTGATCGCATCAGTGATAAACCCAATCAGCGTTTTGATTTCAGGATAGTCCCAGGAATGAACATCCTCGGAGGAATGCCAGCCGCCGGCGATGCTTTTAGCGTTTCCAACATCAATTTTTTCTTTTTCAAGAATGATTTCAACCAGGCGCCGGTTCAACTCTTCCGTGTTTTCATATTTTTTATTAAATATCGGTGTCGGCCATGCGAGGCGAACACCATTTTCCAACTCAACTTTTAATTTCACGAGTACATCCTGAAAAAGTTTAAAGATGCGATCTAAATGATTTGGCATTCTATCCGAATAGCCCGCTCAAGAAAATTTTATTTTTTAAGCGACTTTGGATTGCCAATAATCTGACCGCGGGCCGAAAATAGCAGTTCCCACCCGTACGTAGGTTGCGCCAAACTGAATGGCCGTTTCAAAATCCGCGCTCATCCCCATGCTGAGTTCTGGCAATTCATTGCGCTCAGCGATCTCGCGTAGTAGGGCAAAATGCAAAGAAGGCTCTTCATCAACCGGCGGAATGCACATCAAACCAACGATCGGAAGGTTTAAGTCCGTTCGACATTTGGCAATAAAAGCATCCGTTTCACGGGGCAAAATACCGGCTTTTTGAGACTCCTCGCCGGTGTTTACCTGAATGAAACAGTTCGGTCTGCGGCCAATCTCTTCCATGTGGCGCGTTAGGGCTGTCGCCAGCTTTAGCCGGTCAATCGTCTCAATGACATCAAATAGACTAACCGCAAGCGCTGCTTTATTACGTTGAAGCGGTCCAATTAAATGCAGCCGGATGTCGGAATTTCTTTCTTTGAGGTCTGGCCACTTCGCTTCGGCTTCCTGCACACGGTTTTCTCCAAAGATCTTTTGCCCCGCCTGTATGGCATCCTCGATTGTTTCCGGCCCATGGGTCTTTGAAACCGCCACAAGATTAACCGCGCCTTTTTTTCGCAGTGCTTCTTTCTCTGCCGCACCAATTGAAGCTTTGACGCCGGCCAAATTATTTGCCAAATTTTCTGATGAAATTTTGGCGTCTTCCAAAGATGAACTCATTAATCGTTTTAATCCCAATTTTACCAATTGTAGGGTGTTGAGCCCAGATGAATACGCAAACAGTATCAAATATTGCGAGGCTGCTCAATTTTAGAGCGAAGGCCTCTCATTTGCCGCCTATACTATATATGACTGACGTCGAACGCATTCCTGACCCGAGGGCCGAAATTGCCATGCTGCCTCCCGGAAGCGGTGTGGTTTTTCGTCATTACGATTCGGAAATGAGAGAGCATTTATCCCATGATATCAAAGAGTTGTGTAAAAAAAACGAATTGTTGTTTGTTATCGCTGGTGACATATCCTTAGCTTATGAGTTGGATGCAGACGGCAT
>CAJXJM010000436.1 GCA_913054205.1 uncultured Rhodospirillaceae bacterium | reverse complement strand
TTGAAAGCCACAAAGTGACATTCGCCTAGGGTTCTTTTAGGTCCGCCTTATCCTTGCCGTTCTGGCGATCGGACCCTTTTTGGGCGTGATCGCAATGGGACGCCTCCGCGCGCATCCAGAATCAGAAAAACTCGCTGGCGGAATGCGCTAGGCTTTAACCGGTACTTCTATCCCGAGCAGCTTTGCAGCATTCGCGCCCATCACCAGCGCTTTATCATCTTCGCTGAGGCCTTGCACCGACTCGACATGACCCACCGGATCAGGTTCCGCCATATCATACGGATAGTCGGTTCCCATCACGATATGATCTGCGCCCCAGGTTTCAATCAGATAGCGCAATTGATGCTCGCTGAAGACGACGCTATCGAAATAAAGCTTTTTGATATATTCCGATGGCGGTTTGCTGATTACTTGGCGGCAATCATCGCGCAAATGATAGGGATGATCAAAGCGCCCCGAATACGCCGGGATATAACCGCCGCCATGGGCGACACAAATTTTAAGGCCTGGGTATTTTTCAAGATAGCCATCAAACACGAGATGCCCAACGGCCAAGGCGGATTCCACCGGATGACCGATGGTGTTGCGAAAATAATGATCGTCCATACGCTCGACATAACTCGTGCCAATCGGATGGATGAAAATCATCACGTCTTTCTCTTCGCAGGCAGCAAATATTTTTTCAATGCCGGCGCGGGTTAGGTCCTGACCGTTCACATTGGTCGATATTTCAATACCTTTAAAGCCAAGCTCATCGACACAGCGATCAAGCTCCGTCAGCGACATCTCTTCATTTTGCAATGGCAGTGTGCCAAGTCCGACAAAACGATCCGGATGCGTCGCCACGACTTCAGCGATGCGATCATTGACGACGCGGGAGGTGTCTCGTGTAAACTCAGCGTCATACCCATAATTGTAGTGAAAAGGTGACGTAGAAATCACCTGCATATCAATGCCCTGACGGTCCATATCTTTCAAACGAACTTCCGGCTCGGTGAGCGCCGGCATAATTTTTTGCTGAAGCGCGGTATTGATCTCTTTGGTGATTGGATTGGTATCGATCATTTTTCGGCCAGTATCATCCGGTGAAAGCTGCTTTAGCATTTTGTCGGCTTCCGGCACATGGATGTGGCAATGAATGTCGATAGTGAAATGCTTGTTATTGCGGCTGACAGTTTCGGCGTGGCCAGAGCTTTCTCCTGCCGGAGCATGGTGGGCGCATTTGAAAAACATGTTTTTATCCGTTTTTGTAAGTTGGAATTGCAAGATTAAATCGGGCATGCTCCCGGTAAACAAGTGTTATTTTCCGATTTCGGAAAAATTCTCTATAAACAGCTTTATGACTGCTTTGGATCTGATTAAATCTTTGTGGGAACATACACGACAACCTACTGATATCATTAGTGAATTATCGTTGATTGGCAGTGATCCAGTACTGCCATCGTCTTTTCATGTCGACAAAATGGCGCAAACTGTTATCGGTCTAACTGCTCTTGGCGCGGCTGAAATTTGGCGACAAAGAACGGGAGAGATTCAATCCATTTCCATCGATATCAATCACGCCGCAGCAGAGTTTAGAAGCGATCGTTATCAGCGCGTTGATGGCGAGCCGACGACAAATATTTGGGACCCGATCGCTGGCATTTATCAATGCGGCGATGGCAAATGGGCCCGCATCCACACCAATTTTGAGCATCACCGCAAGGGCATACTCAAAATTCTTAAATGTGAAAATGATCGCAGCGCCGTTGAGGCAGTTATTTCCAAATGGAGCGCAGAGGATTTAGAAACCACGGTCAGCGAGGTAGGTTTTCTCGCTGTCATGGTGCGAAGCTCTGAGGAATGGTTGGCCCATGCGCAAGGTCAAGCCATCGCTGCCCAACCCCTCCTCAGTATTGAGAAAATCGGCGATGCCCCTCCCACCGCTTTTGCCAAGGATGCAGAGCGCCCTTTGTCGGATATTCGCGTGCTTGATCTCACCCGCATTATAGCTGGCCCGGTTGGTGACAGAACATTGGCTGCCCACGGTGCAGATGTATTGCGGATCACCTCTCCAAATTTACCGGGCATCGGTCCTTTGGATATCGACAATGGTCGTGGCAAACGATCCACCCATGTTGATCTTAGAACCGATGAGGGGAGCTCGGCGCTTCGATCGCTCCTCAAAGAGGCCGATATATTTGTCCAAGGCTATCGACCGGATGCGATTGCCAATCTTGGTTTTTCACCCGCCAACGTCGCGGCTCAAAAACCAGGCATTGTCTACGGATCGTTATCAGCCTATGGAACAAAAGGGCCGTGGGCCAAGCGCCGGGGATATGATTCGCTTGTTCAAACAGTAAGCGGCATCAACGCCGCTGAAGCAGAAGCGGCTGGTGAATCGGCCCCGAAGCACCCCCCCAATCAAGCATTGGATCACGCGACCGGCTATCTCCTGGCCTATGGCATCATGGCAGCCCTCCTCCGCCGCTCCCAGGAAGGCGGCTCCTGGCATGTGCAAGTCTCCCTCGCCCAAACCAGTCATTGGCTGCAAAGCCTTGGAAGAGTAGAAAACGGTCTCGCCCTAAAAGATCAGCAAGAAGAGGATGTTGCAGAATTCCTGGAAACAACAGTTTCTGGATATGGAGAATTATCGAGCATCAGGCACGCCGGAAAATTATCT
>CAJXJM010000435.1 GCA_913054205.1 uncultured Rhodospirillaceae bacterium | reverse complement strand
TACAGGCATAGGGCTGATTCGATCCAAGCTTCGAACCTAGCGGCCGGGGTCGCTTAGGCTTGGTTGGCATTCGCGCCCGACTGACCCCGACATTGAGCGCGAGCTTTACCCGGTCCAATTCAACTTGTGATTATAATGGTATGCAAACGGCTTGAAATTTCTAAACCAATCCCAAAATGAGAGTGATGGCGTACCGCACTCACATTGATGACGACCTAAACTGCGTTTTTGTACAACATTTCGGCACCTATGAAGAGGGTGAGGAGGCCGAGCAATTGAACGAGCTTGCGGAGACCTCTGCGTATAAAGAGAATATGAATTTAATTCGAGATATTACGCAAATATCCCTGCCGGAAACCTATGATCTGGAGTGGTTTCGCCGCACGGTCAAAAAGTCGATGGCGTTGACGAATGATGCCCTTGGCTCTGGCCGAAAAGTCGCTT
This sequence comes from uncultured Rhodospirillaceae bacterium, assembly GCA_913054205.1. Taxonomy (GTDB): domain Bacteria; phylum Pseudomonadota; class Alphaproteobacteria; order Rhodospirillales; family UBA2165; genus TMED23. The sequence goes on along the minus strand of CAJXJM010000435.1, from coordinate 2,223 downwards.
GGGTGCTTGGGAATTCTCAGGATTTTATCAAAGTCCATCAATGGTGCGGTTTTGCTAAGCAAGATATCAGAGTGGTGGAACGCCGACCTTTCCGTGACGTTAACAGTGCTAAGAAATGGCTGCGCGTACCCGAAGAATATGTCGTCCCTTACCCGGATTGAAAATGATCTGCAACGGTCTTAGAACAAAAGGTTCAGAATAATTCAGAAATGCTTTAGCGATCCACCAACTTACGTGGCGAGGACACCGTTGTTGTAATCGTCGACAGCCTGTCTGATCTCGGAATGGGTGTTCATGACAAAAGGACCATAGCGCGCGACCGGCTCGTTCAAAGGCGTGCCTTCGCAATATAGTAAATTCGCGCCTGCGCTGGTGGCGCTCAGTTTTATATCGCCATCACCTTCGAAGGTGACAACTGAAGGCGCAGATACCTCTTGGCTTTCACCGTTTCCATCGACAACGCTGATTGCGCCTTCATGGACGCAGATGAAAAACGCATTGTCCTCATTGGGCGTGATGGACCAATTTGCGCCGGCGTCAACGGTCACGTCGAGGATACGCACCGGCATCAAAGATTCTGCTGGTCCCGTTATGTCGTTATAGGTGCCGCGAATAACACGAACAGCGCTGCCATCCTCGCTCACCGTCGGTATTTGCTCAGCGGGAATGTCCTGATACTTAGGCGCGACCATTTTGTGTTTGGCGGGCAGGTTTACCCAAAGCTGAAAACCGGACATCCGGCCTTCGAGCATTTCAGGAATTTCTGAATGGATAATGCCGCGCCCCGCTGTCATCCATTGCACATCGCCAGGTTTTAAAAGCCCTGAATTACCAACAGAATCTTCGTGGCGCATTTGGCCTTCATGCATGATCGAGACGGTCTCGAACCCGCGGTGAGGGTGATTGGGAAAGCCGGCGATATACGCGCTTGGATCATCACTATCCATGCGGTCCAGCATCAAAAACGGATCAATCATATCAAGCTCAGCTGTGCCGACCATACGCGTGAGTTTAACCCCAGCGCCATCTGTTGTCGGCATGCCAGCGTAGACTTTGGAAATTGTGCGCGTGTCAGCCACCGGATTATACCGCGCCGTGGCAGTGCTTGAATTTTTTGCTGGAACCACAGGGGCAGGCGGAGTTGCGGCCAATTTTACCCCAGGTCGAAGGATCATCGGGATCAATCACGTCAGCTGCTTCACGAACGACGACAGGCGAGGAGGGCAATTCATTGACCCCCATGCTTTCATATTCGCCCTCGCCATATTCATCGGAATCCATCGCATACATTGGGTCCTGTGTGATCTCAAAAGTCTCGGAGCTTGAGTGCAGGCCGATTTCTGTGGGATCAGTGAGCTGGAGTTCCATATGGGCGAGGATGAGCGTGATGCGTTCATCAAGTTCGGTGAGCATGCCATTGAACATATCGAACGCTTCGCCCTTATATTCGTTGAGCGGATCTTTCTGAGCATAAGCTCGGAGGCCAATGCCTTGGCGCAAGTGATCAAGCGCCAACAAATGCTCTTTCCAAACTTGGTCGAGCACCTGGAGAAGTAGGTTCTTCTCAACGTCGCGCATGACTTCCGGGCCCCAAGAGGCGGCTTTTTCAGCCATCTTCCGATTGGCGGCATCAGAGATACGTTCCAGAATTTGCTCGTCCGCGACGCCTTCTTCCTTGGCCCAGTCTTCAACCGGTAAATCGAGACCGAAGAGGCGCAAACCTTCTTCGTGGAGGGCTGCCGTATCCCATTGCTCCTGATAGGCTTTCACCGGGATGCATTGTGCAACAATGCTCTCAACGACGTTGTAGCGCATATCGGCAATGGTATCAGAGACGTCTTCGCTGGCCATAAGCTCTTTGCGTTGTTCATAAATGACTTTGCGTTGGTCATTCATAACATCGTCAAATTTTAGCAAGTTTTTCCGAATATCAAAGTTGCGGGCTTCGACTTTTTGTTGTGCCTTTTCGAGCGCTTTGTTGATCCAGGGATGAACAATCGCCTCGCCGTCTTCGAGGCCGAGCTTTTTCAGCATTCCGTCCATGCGTTCTGAGCCGAAAATACGCATCAGATCGTCTTGTAGGGACAAATAGAATTTTGAGTGGCCTGGATCACCTTGACGGCCCGAGCGTCCGCGCAACTGGTTGTCAATGCGGCGGCTTTCGTGGCGTTCGGTACCGATTATGTATAGACCACCCGCTTTAAGAACGATTTCCCTGCCATC
>CAJXJM010000434.1 GCA_913054205.1 uncultured Rhodospirillaceae bacterium | reverse complement strand
TCCTTGCCGGCGGTTTTGCCTAATTGCTTGGTGGTTCTTGTGACATCCAGAATATCGTCAATCACCTGAAAGGCCAGTCCGACATAATTGCCAAATGCAGTGAGCGCCCTGAGTTGAGTTGCAGTGCAATTGGCGCTCATCCCTCCCAGGCGAACGGAGCACGTGAGTAACGCGCTTGTCTTCCGCTCGTGAATATATCGCAGCTGAGGAAGTGTCAGATTCTTGCTCGATGCTTCAATATCTGCAACTTGTCCGGCTATGAGATTCAGCGAGCCGGCTGTGCTGGTAATTTCTCTGATTATATCCGCGTTTGAATAGCGTGCAGAACCCCTTGCTTGGGCAGCGATTTCGAAAGCCTGTGTCAATAACGCATCGCCGGTAAGTATGGCGATGCCTTCACCAAATACTCTATGGCTTGTTGGCTGACCCCGCCTAAAATCATCATTGTCCATTGACGGAAGATCATCATGAACTAGCGAATAAGTGTGAATGCATTCAACTGCGCACGCCAATGGCAAGGCCATTGACGAGGAGCCTCCGCACGCCTCCGCGGCGGCGATAGTGAGAATGGGACGAATACGTTTCCCGCCTGCGAACAGGCTGTGCCGCATTGCCTTATGGATAGTGGTTGGCTTGGTGCGGGCACTGGGCAGATATTGAGACAAGGCTTGATCCACCTTCCGGGCGTGATTCCGCGTGTATTTCTCAAGATTAAAGGCACGGTTGGTTGGCACGGGGAATTTCTAACGGGGTGGGGGACGTTCGGCAAGAGGGGATTTTTTGGTTGCGTCTGGCTGAATTGAATGTAGTTTCACCGCTCTCTTGTAATGAACGCCGAATTATTCAACCAAGCCGAAGAGCTCGTCGGAAACCCGAATGTGCTCGTGAATATCATTTCCAAACGTGTCCGTCAGTTAAATTCTGGCGGAGCGCGGCCCTTGATCGACTCACCTCTGCTGGGTGCGGCTGACCTTGCGCTTACCGAGCTTGTGGAGGGAAAGATGGACTACGAATTGACTGATCCCGTGGCTGTTGAAATCCTCACAGCAAAATCTTCAGCAAAGGGAAAAAAGAAAAAGAAGAGGGCGAAAAAGTAACCTGTCCGGTCAACTGCTATCTGCGACCAGAAGGGTGACCTTCTGGTTTTTTGTTATGAACAATGTGATCCTTAATAATTCAAGGGCACGCAGGGATTATGAAATCCTGGAAACTTTGGAGGCGGGACTGGTTTTGCGTGGGACGGAGGTCAAATCGCTCCGAGCCGGAAAGGGTCAGCTTCGGGAGGCTTATGCCCGGGTAGATAATGATGGCCAGGCGTGGCTGCACAATTGCCATATCGATGAGTATTCACACGGCAATGTTCACAATCACAACCCGCTTGATGCCCGGAAACTGCTTCTACATCGAAAGCAGATTGACCGGTTACAGTCCGTTGTTCAGCAGAAGGGGCATTCGATCATACCCCTGAAATTTTACTGGAAGAAGGGTAAAGTGAAAGTGTTGTTAGGAGTGGGGCGTGGCAAGGGGAAATTTGATAAAAGGGAGACAATTAGAAAACGTGATGCTGATCGTGAGCTGCGGAGAGCGACCATGCATTCAATGAAGAGAAAATAAAAGCGGCTGGAAACAGCCGCGCAGCAATCATTCTGTTTTGCCGTTTATGCCGATTCCGGCTTCCATTTGCGTTTGGGCGCCTTGGTGATGAGCCCTTTCTTGATGGCGCTGGCGGCTACGCGCACATATTTCACCGTGCCGTTTTCGTCGATAATCTTCACGCGCTGAAGGTTGGGTACAAAGCGCCGCTTGTTAACTTTCGTCACGTGCCGGCCAATGCCGCCCTCTTTTTTTGCCTTACCACTTCGGGTAATGCTGCCACCCATGTGCGGGCGTTTTCCGGTAATGTTGCAAACTCTGGCCATGAACTTCTCCTATTTAGGGCCCAGAAGATAAGCAGCCGGAAGGGAGCTGGCAAGCCCTTATTTTCTGCAAATCAAAGGGAGCGCTTTCCGATGGCCTCTGTGAGATCTGCCAATGCCTCGGTTAACACCTTGATTCCTTGGTCGCCAGAGCCGTGTAGGCGAACCGCAACACCTGAGTTTTCCTGTTCCCTTTTCCCAACCACCAGCATGGTATGCACCTTGTTCATTTCAGCATCCCGAATTTTGGCTCCAATCTTGTTGCCGGACATATCAATTCCCGCACGAATGCCGGCCGCTTTTAGCTGGTCGAATATGTTCTCTGCATATTCGTTTTGATTTTCCGTGATCGGCAGCACTCGCACCTGCTCGGGCGCTAGCCACAATGGGAAATTCCCCGCGAAGTGCTCGATGAGAATACCGACAAAGCGCTCGAAACTGCCAAAGGGTGCGCGGTGAATCATCACCGGTTGATGGGCCGAGTTGTCCGCGCCGACATATTCGAGGCCGAAGCGCTCCGGCAGATTGTAATCGAGCTGTATAGTGCCCAGTTGCCATTCGCGGCCGAGGCAATCCTTCACCATGAAATCCAGCTTCGGTCCGTAGAAGGCTGCTTCGCCCGTCACTGTATCGTGTACCAGTCCCATGTCGCTGGCCACGCGCTTGAGAGTCTCCTCGGCGCGATCCCAGTTGGCGCGGCCGCCGGTGTACTTGTCACTGCCCGGTTCGCGCAGGCTAACTTGTACGCGATAAT
>CAJXJM010000433.1 GCA_913054205.1 uncultured Rhodospirillaceae bacterium | reverse complement strand
AGGCACGGATTAAATCGGTGACTGCTCTTATTGAGATTGGCCCCATTGGCCAAGGGTGGGGGCATCGCCGGCTTCCAGCTTTTGAATTTCGCTGGCGGCGTTCTCGGGTAAGGCGCTTGTGAGCGCTTCCAGTCCTGCTTTGCTGTCAGTGTCTTGGAGAACATGTGCAAGCATGTCACCATCGGTCCAGGAAAACTCGCCTCGTTCCAATTTGCCATAGATTCGGCCTGTGCTCTGATCGGCAAATGTGATGGACGGGATGAGCTTCGCGCAGTCTTGAAGAAAACCGGTATTTTGATCGGCTTTCATATTTTCCGAATCCGGATAGATTTCTGAAGGCGATAGCCCGTTGATGCTAATTTTTCGGTAGCGATCAATATCCAGTGTCTTTTTAATATCCAAAATTGTCATCTCTCCATTGCGACCGAAGGCAACCGTTTTTGGCCGTTCTCCGAGCGGTACGTCATTATCGAGAAATTCATAATAGACTGATTTGTCGGTCTTCAGCGCCCAAGTAAAAAACAGCCGCGGCATGCCGGTGAAAGCTTCGACATTGTGATAGAGCAGATCACCTACCGTCTTATAACGGCCAACCGCCTGGCCGCGCTTCCACGACCGCACCACCGTTTCTTCCGGCGGCGTGATCATGAAGAACATATAAACTTCGTGGCCAAAACGGGTGAGGAGAGTGTTGCCTGCGGCCTCGTCTGAAACCGGCGCAAAACTATCAAAGCGAAATCGATCAATCAGCAGATGCGACATGCGCCCACTATCGGCTTTTCGCGCCATGTAGGCATCTAGCTTTTGATCGACGATCGCATTTTCATCGCCGGTCAAAGAGCCGGCATATTTGTAAGCGTCGCCGAGGGAATCGTAGTCCAAAAGATACTTTCGCCAGATGTCCGGACTGATCAAAGCGAAGTCGTCCCAATTTACGCCAAGTTTTTGTGCGAGTTCTTTCTGCAACGGGCGAAGCGTACTTTTGCCCGCCGCAGAGGCGCCCTTGGTGTTCATGATGATTGGCTTATCTTGTACGGGTAAAAAGCGAAAACCTTCGTTGCCCGCGGCCTGTTTGATCAGCGGATCGATTAAATCGCCGATGAAGATGCTGCCATAAAAGTTGCAAAAAAGACTGCAGACCAAGGACGTAATCATATCGATGTCTCCTCGAACGCGCCCGTGCACGCCGCGGATACTGTTTACGACAGTTATCAAGCTTTGATACATGATTTGGGTTTCGAGCCCTTCTGCGGCTTTCTCCTTTTCGTGCCAATTTTTTAACGCTTGCCGTTCCAGTGCTTCGCCATCCAGTTGGCGGTTAGAAGCTGCAGATTTTTTTCCACTGAACAGTAGTCGGGAAAGCATGCCTCTATTTTCTTTTTGCTTTTCAGGATCTGAAGAACTGAAAAGGCTGACCGACACTTCATTTTGGATTTGTGCATTTATACGTGCGTCCAAATCATCGAAGGCACGGACGATATTATCCATTTCAGGCGAGACATATTTACCCAGAATTGTGCTAACGATTTCCCGAAAGTTAATACCCAAATTCTCATAGATAGAGCCATCCGGAACGGATATATCAGCAGTGACACGCACCAATACTTCGTGAACGACCAGACGCTCGGGCCTCAACTTGACAATCTCATTGACGTTAAGACCCGAGAAGGCCGCCAACTCATCCGCCACAGCTAACGGCGTACTCACGTTTTCAATTCGAAAGAGAGTCGTCAGAGGTCGAATATCCGAGGGCACGGGCGAGCTGAGGCCTGGATTCCAAGCTCCGTATTCCTGCTTTTGAGTACCTTTTTCCATGATGATCATCACTCGTTGATTGAACTGGGTCTCTGCGGCTTCACGATAAAAATGTTATAAAATATTATTAAATTTGGCAATTTGTTGACAATTACGCTATATATTGTGCAATATTGAAAAAATAAACGAAATGTGGTGTGATTGGGAGGATAGCCTGTAAGGGATGTGAAAGCTATGTTTCCAGGTAAAATACGTTTTGGAACCTCTCGAGTGTGGTCTAGAAAGTCAGGCGGCGGTCTAACTTTGGGACTCACATTATTCTTATTTGTTGGGATATTTTCCCTTCTATCCGTGACATTTTCTGCGCCTGTGGTCGCACAAGCGAAATGCGGAGAACGCAAGGCGATTGCGACGATCTTGGTTGATCGCTATGCCGAAAAGCCGGTTGCGTCGGGTATGACGCAAGGCGGTGGCGTCGTCGAAGTGTTTGCCGCCAATGATGGCAGTTGGACCATGATTGTCACGATGCCGACCGGACATGCCTGTTTTATGGCCGCCGGTGAGGACTGGGAAAATCTCCAAGCATTGGTTCGAGGCACCAAAATCTAAACGTCGGAAATTGCCTATAAGTATCTGATTTTCTTGTATAAGAGATAAAAATCGCTATGGTTTGCCTTTCGGCATACCAATATAAGCGATAATGATAAAAACGACTAAAATCACCTGGGACCTCAGCAAGCTGAGTATTATTGCGATCGCTATTTTTATAGCGACGACCTTTATTGCTACGCCCCATGCAAATGCGGCATCGACAATTTACAATATGGATCGGTTGCTCAACGAATCGCACCCGTTTGCCAGGCCCACGCAACTTCAACAACGGCCAGTCGTTGCACCGGCAGCGCAACCTGCTCCAACGGTTCTTGAA
>CAJXJM010000432.1 GCA_913054205.1 uncultured Rhodospirillaceae bacterium | reverse complement strand
CCAGATTTTGCTCATGCTCTTATAAAAGAATGTGAGTATTGGATATTCAGGGTTGCGGCGCTCGATAGCGGTGGGCTTAAGGTCTACCGCTACCATGCAATCAAAGAATAACCCTAAATTTGGCGAAAAATGCCTTAAATTTTCAAAAAAAGGCCTAAAATTGGTTTGCGGGCGTTGACAGATGCGCGTTTGGCCCTTATTTTCCCGCTTCTTCCGCCGCCAATTGCGGCGGTGTTGTAATATTATGAGGACGGCAAAATGAAAGTGCGTAGTTCACTTAAATCTGCGAAAGCAAGAGACAAAAATTGTCGCGTTGTGCGTCGTCGCGGTCGTCTGTATGTAATTAACAAACAGAATCCCCGCTTCAAAGCGCGCCAAGGTTAACAATAGTTAGCTGGCCTTTTGGTAGATTTAGTTTGTAGAGCCGCGCTGTTAAGTGCGGTTTTGCTTTGTTTGGCTCCAACTATTCTTTAGTCTATCTCTCATCGTTTTTGAGAGAGTAAATTCGCATGCATATGCCAGAACCAGATGCCGCCATTATTGCCAGGCGCTCGGAAATAATAGATCGACTGGGTAAAATTGTGCCATCCGATTCATTTGGCTCAAACGTGATCACAGATCCTCATTCACTGAGAGCCTATGAATGCGATGGTTTGTCGGCTTACCGGCAATTGCCGATGGTCGTTGTCCTGCCGAAAACCACAGAGCAAGTTTCTGAAATTCTCAAATATTGTGACGATACCGGAGTCAAAGTTGTCGCCCGCGGCTCCGGGACATCACTTTCTGGCGGCGCTTTGCCGTTAGCCGATGCGGTTATGCTTGGGCTCGGAAAATTCAATCAGGTTTTAGACATTGATTATGCCAATCGCGCAGTTGTCACCCAGCCAGGCGTTACCAATCTTGCCATAAGCGAAGCCGTTGCTGACCAGGGATTTTATTATGCACCTGATCCATCGAGCCAAATCGCGTGTTCTATTGGCGGCAATATTGCTGAAAATTCGGGCGGCGTGCATTGCCTGAAATATGGTCTCACCACCAATAACGTATTGGGCGTTGAGATGGTGCTGATCAATGGCGATATCATTACGGTTGGTGGCAAACATCTGGATTCGGAAGGCTATGATCTTTTAGGTTTGATAACCGGCTCCGAAGGACTGCTTGGTATCATAACAGAGGTGACTGTCCGCATTTTGAAAAAGCCGGAAACCGCACGGGCAATGTTGATTGGCTTTGATAGTGCTGTAGCGGCTGGAAATTGCGTCGCGGCCATCATTGGCGCTGGTATTATTCCAGGCGGTATGGAGATGATGGATAAACCCGCCATTCATGCGACGGAAGAGTTTGTTAACGCTGGCTATCCTCTAGATGCTGAAGCCTTGCTGATTGTTGAGTTGGATGGCCCGGAAGCCGAAGTTGATTATCTCATCGACCAAGTTCAAACCATCGCTAAAGATCTGGGTGCTGACTATTTCCGTGTGAGTAACACTGAAGCCGAGCGAGAAAAATTTTGGGCAGGTCGAAAGAACGCCTTTCCCGCGGTTGGCCGCATTACGCCGGATTATTACTGCATGGATGGAACCATCCCTCGGGCGCGCCTGCCTGAGGTCTTAGAGCGCATGGATGAAATGTCCGAAAAATATGATCTTCGTGTTGCCAATGTTTTTCATGCCGGTGATGGAAATCTGCACCCCTTGATTATGTATGATGCCAACGTTCCGGGTGAGCTTGAACGGGCCGAGGAATTTGGCTCGGATATCTTGAAATTATGTGTCGAGGTGGGCGGTGTTTTGACCGGCGAACATGGCGTCGGCGTCGAAAAGCGTGATTTGATGGGGGAGATGTTTACGGAGGAAGATCTCAAACAACAACAGCGCGTTAAATGTGCTTTTGACCCGGACGGCTTATTAAACCCCGGTAAAGTCTTCCCAATCCTTCATCGCTGTGCCGAATTGGGGCGTGTGCATATTCACCGCGGCCAAACGCGCTTTCCAGACATCCCGAGATTTTAGAGAGCTCGTCGTGACCGAACGCATCGTTCCCCAATCAAATAAAGAAGTTTTGGACGTCATTCGCGCTGCCTATGAGGACAAACAATCCTTGGAGGTCGTCGGGGCAGGCTCAAAACGCGGTTGGGGACATCCGGTTCAATCCTCTGCGCTACTTGATCTATCCAATTTAAGCGGGATTACATTATATGAACCGGAGGAGTTGGTGTTATCGGCCGCTGCCGGGACGTCAATGATAGAAATTCAACAAGCTTTGGATCAGCGTGCCCAGCAATTGGCCTTTGAGCCGCCGGACTTCTCGCCTCTATACGGCGGTAAAATTGGCGTGGGCACTTTGGGCGGTGCTATTGCAGCCAATCTCTCCGGCCCGCGACGCCTGCAAGCGGGAGCGGCGCGCGATCATTTTTTAGGCTTTAATGCGGTGAGCGGACGGGGCGAAGAATTTAAATCAGGCGGCCGCGTTGTTAAGAACGTAACCGGATTTGATTTATCTAAACTTTTAGCAGGCTCTTTTGGCACTTTGGCGGTGATGACATCTGTCACCATAAAAGTTCTGCCGAAGCCGGAAAAAACCCGAACGGTCTTGGTGTTTGGTCTTGATAATGAAACTGCCATTAAAGCCTTGAGCGATACCCTGCAGGGCTCCTATGAAGTCGTAGGCGCAGCACATTTACCAGCT
>CAJXJM010000431.1 GCA_913054205.1 uncultured Rhodospirillaceae bacterium | reverse complement strand
ACCCATCGTCATCCATGCGGGCGATGTCACCTGTGTAAAACCAGCCATCTCGAAGGGCGTCGTTTGTCGCTTGTTCATTGCCCCAATATTCAAAAAGAATATTGCCGCCTTTTAAGAGAATTTCGCCGGACTGGCCTTGCGCGACATCTTTGCTCTCATCATCGACAATTCGCATCTCGCAATGGAGGGCCACTTTTCCGGTTGACCCTGGCTTGGCGAGCGCGTTTTCAATTTTCTGATAAATAGCGATTGGGCCGGTTTCGGTGGAGCCATAAATTTGGCCGACCGGAATACCGCGATCATGAAAAGCGGTAATCAGATGAAGCGGCACCATCGAAGAGCCTGTATTGACTAGGCGCAGACTTGAAAGATCTGTTTCCATCCATTGGGGGTGAGATATAACGGCCTGAACTGTCGCCGGGACCAAGACCATCAGCGTCGGCTTCTCATCATTTACCATTTTGAGCACATCGCCTGGATCAAATCGCCGGTGAATGGTGACGGTGGCGCCAACATAAAACGCAGGTGTGGTCTGGATGTTTAGCCCGCCAACATGGAACATCGGCAAGGCGGTTAAAATGTGATCGGAGGCCGTCATTTCACAGTAATGGACTGAGTTATGAGCGTTGGTTTGAATTCCTTGTTGAGTGAGAACCGCGCCTTTGGGCCTGCCAGTTGTGCCGGAGGTGTAGACCAGCAAAAACGGTGTATCCATATCGACATGCGGGTTGCTGTCGTCACCTTCAGCCGAGGCGATATCCTTTTGCAAATTAAGCCAATCGGCGGCGTCAAAATCACTGGCGACAAATTCACAATCGGGAAAGTCCTCGCGGAGGCCATTGCCTGCTTCTTCAAATTCTGAATCGCAGATGAGGATTTTTGCGGCCGCATCTTTCATAATATAGACATGTTCCGGGCTCGCCAAACGCCAGTTCAACGGCAGGAACATTGCCCCTAGTCTCGCGCACGCAAAAAAGAGGTAGAGCAGATCAGGGGAATTCAGCCCTAAAAAAGCAACTCGGTCGCCCCGACCGACGCCATAGACATGTTTTAAAACGCGGGCATGATCGCGAACTTTCTCAGCAAAAGCCGCATAACTAATGTCATTGCCTTCAAACCGAATAGCCGTTTTATCTGGCGTGAAACTTGCGTTTTTTTCGAGCCAGAAGGATAGGTTTCCAGTCATTTTTAATCGTCTTCTTCGCCGCGTTCATAGAGACATTCGCGGCCAAGCTTATCGATGCACAGCTCTGACGTCCATGGCAGCATCAAGCCACCACAGCGGCTGTCGCGATAGAGCCGCTCGAGCGGGAGAGACTTTAATATCGACTGCCCGCCGCAGGTGCGAATGGCAAGCTGTGCCAATTCATTTGAATTCTCCATCACGGTGTACTGCGCAACATAGGCCCGCAATACTTCGTCCTTGCTGGGATTTGGTTTTGCATCATTGAGCATTTGGAACCAAACCGCTTTGGTTTGCTCAAGCATGATCCGCATTTCAGCAACTGCATGTTGTTTGGTGGGATACATCCGGCGTTTGACCGGCGGCGTGCCTTCGACTTCGCCGCGCAAATAATTGACGGTAAAATCATAAGCTGCTTGCGCAATGCCCATATAACTTGGCGTTAGCGAAGTAAACATATGCGGCCAGCGAACAACGGCCTCGAAATAGATGCCTTTTGGCATGAGCGCGGCATCCTCCGGCACAAACACATTTTCAAAAATTAAATTGCGTGAAACCGTGCCCCGCATGCCCAGAGGATCCCAATCACCTTCGATGGTGATGCCGGTTGCATTGGCGGGAATGCCGAAATACATGGTGTCTTTGCGGCTGAGGATTTCTTTATCTTCGGTACACAGCACGCCGTAATAATCGGCCGAGCCAGCAAGCGAAGCAAAAATCTTTTTACCATTTATCAGCCAGCCGCCTTCAACTTTGGTTGCCAAGGTGCCAAAAGGTCTAAAGCCGGCAGCGGCGGCGCCGCCTTCTGAAAAGGGTTGCGCATAGATCGCGCCCTTTTTGAGGATGCGCTCATAGTGAATGCCGCGGCGACGGTTGTGGTTTTTGCGCTGCTCTCGGCTCATTGGCAAATCATCGGCGAGCGAGCCGGTCCACAGGCACGATGCGACATGCATGTTCCAGGTGAGCGCGGTGGCGCCGCAATAGCGCCCAATTTCGGCTGCGGTTAGGGCATAGGTTTTTTGGTCCGCACCCAGGCCTTTGTATTTTTTCGGGATGCAGATGCCGAGCAAACCTGATTTATGCAAATCTTTATAATTGGCCATCGGGAAGATCGCCTCGCGATCCCATTTCTCGGCGCGGCCCGCGAATTTCTCCTGACCCAATTTGCGGGCGAGTGCGGTCAAATCAGTCTGTTGTTTTGTCAGCCCCCAGGAATCGGGGTCGAACATTGGTTTGTCTGGTTCAATTTTGTTGCCTGCCATGGGTTAGTCTTCCTAATTTTTTTCGATAAATTTTCTGACGATTGTGTCGAATTCCTTTGGCCGCTCCAAATTAGCGAGATGGCCAACGCCTGGGATGCAGATATATTCAGAGCCCGGAATTTTACTTGCCATTTTTTCCATCATCGGGGCCGGGGCGTTGGTGTCTTTTTCTCCGGCGAGCACCAAGGTTGGTGCGGTGATCAAACTGAGATTATCGCGGCGGTCGAATGTCACCAAACATTCCATCGAAG
>CAJXJM010000430.1 GCA_913054205.1 uncultured Rhodospirillaceae bacterium | reverse complement strand
AGTTGATGTCGACCTGCCGATTTGCTCTGCCGTTGACGGCGTGTTAAATCACTCCGCAAATATTGAGGCGACGATTAGCAGTCTTTTGGCGCGTCCGTTAAAAACCGAAACCGCTTAAACCCGCTAATTTTGATATTTTAAGAAATTTAGAAAGAGAACACAGCTCATGCTTTTTCACATTCGCTGCAAAGACAAGCCCAGCCAAATGAATATGCGCGCCTCTACCCGCGCCGTTCATTTGAAATATCTCGCGACTTTTGGGGAGGCTGTATTTTTTGCTGGCCCCACTTATACCGATGAGGGCGAAACAGTTACCGGCAGTGTATTTATCATCGAGCTTGAAGATATGGCTGCCGCCGAGGAATTTGCCAAAGGTGATCCTTATCGCAAGATGGGTCTTTTTGAAACTGTTGAAATTGAACAAATCCGCAAAGTCATACCGGCAGAAGACTAGGTTAGATGTGCGTCACAAATGTTTGAAGCTCTAAAAAGCGGTCTCGCTACCCATTTCAAAGAACGTGCGACGAATTCGAGCCGCAAAGCGGTTCAGGATTACATCAATGGCCTCCGGCAAATGACCGATGAAGATTTAGGGGTTATTCTGGCTGTCTCTACCGTCATTCGCGTCAATATGGAAAATGAGGGATACCTCCCAAAAGGCCTCTATGCCGATCAAGCTTTGCCGACACCTTCTGAGCTTGGCCGTTATCAAATGGACCTCAACAAGCTGGTGCGGGATTTTAACAAAATGCGCCATCACACCGATGCCGTTGGCACGCTATTAATATCCTATTCTTTGCGCTGTTTGAACGTGCCGGCGGTGCGTGATCTCGGCCAAATCATGTGGGCAGAAATGCAGCGCGGATTGCCCTATGGTGAAGCCGCGCTCAAAAACGGTGAAGATGAAAAAGGCGAGCCCTTTCCAGCGCGCGCCTGGCAGGAATGGCAACAGATACCGGTAGGTTTGGAGCCGGCCGATAATGACTAAAATATGTGATCTCGATGATATTGAGCCAGGCGCAAGCATTGGCGTAACCGTTGAAATTGATGGCAATCCCAAAATGCTGATCGTTGTGCGCCAAGAACAGCATGTTTATGCCTATATCAATTCCTGCCCGCATATTGGCTCACCGCTCGATCTTCAACCGGGTAAATTCCTCAGCCATGATAAAAAGAATATCATGTGTTCCACGCATGGCGCGTTGTTTGAAATAAACACCGGCCATTGCACATTTGGCCCGTGCAAAGACGATCATCTCGAAGTTTTGCCGGTTCGCCTCGAAAAAGGTGCCGTCCTGTTCGCTGGTTAAGACCGAGCACGGCTACAATATTTAATTTTCTTTGAGCTTCGGCCCTTGTTTTTAGTCAAGAGATCGGGATAAAACCATGGGTAAGATCAAAAGATCATTGCCGCCAAATGTTCAATAGGTGGCACATAGGGACCGGTGACGTTCGATAGGGAGGTTCAAGGCCTAACATGTCAGAAGAATTAGTTTTCCCCGTACCAGATGCGGTGGCTGCCGATGCCTGGGTGGATAATGAAAAATATTTGGAAATGTACCAAGCGTCCGTTGATGACCCGGAAGCCTTTTGGGGCGAGCAGGGCAAACGCATCGATTGGATCAAGCCCTACAGCCAGGTCAAAGACGTTGATTTCAACGACAATGCCCGGATCAAATGGTATTACGACGGCACGCTAAACGCGTCCTACAATTGCCTGGACCGGCATCTAGAATCGCGCGGCGATCAGACAGCGATTATTTGGGAAGGCGACGATCCCAACGATTCCAAGTCCATCACCTACATCGAGCTTCACGAACAGGTTTGCCGTTTCGCGAACGCGATGAAAAACGAAGGCATTCAAAAAGGTGACGTTGTCACAATTTATATGCCGATGATCCCTGAAGCCGCGGTTGCTATGCTGGCCTGCACCAGGATCGGTGCCATTCACTCCGTCGTCTTTGGTGGCTTTTCACCGGAGGCCTTGGCCGGCCGAATTCAAGATTGCGATTCCAATTGCGTGATTACGGCAGACGAAGGCGTTAGAGGCGGCAAACCCATTCCGCTTAAAACCAATACAGATGCCGCCGTTGCAAAATGCCCGACCGTCAAGAAAGTGTTTGTTGTAAATCGCACGGGCGGCGACATTGACTGGAACGACGACGTTGATATTTGGTATCACGACGCGACCGCCGCAGCAGATCCCAATTGCCCACCAGAAGAGATGAGTGCGGAAGATCCGTTGTTCATTCTTTATACCTCCGGCTCTACGGGAAAACCAAAAGGTGTCATGCACACCACGGGCGGCTATATGGTCTACGCTTCGATGACCCATCAATATGTCTTTGATTATAAAGACGGTGATGTCTATTGGTGCGCCGCCGATGTTGGCTGGGTCACCGGTCACAGTTACATTATATATGGACCTCTGGCCAATGGTGCGATCACAACGATGTTTGAAGGTCTGCCAAACTGGCCGGATGCATCGCGAATATGGCAAATTGTCGACAAGCACAGCATCAATATTCTGTATACCGCGCCAACGGCTATTCGGGCGCTGATGCGGGAAGGTGAGGGACCGGTTAAGAAGACCAGCCGAAAAACACTGCGCTTATTGGGATCCGTTGGAGAGCCAATTAATCCGGAAGCCTGGCTGTGGTATTACCGGGTTGTCGGTGAAGAACGCTGCCCGCTCGTTGATACCTGGTGGCA
>CAJXJM010000429.1 GCA_913054205.1 uncultured Rhodospirillaceae bacterium | reverse complement strand
CACAGCAACCTCTCAAGCCGTTCAATATGATTTTCGCGGGTTAAAAAACGCCGGTAGCGTTTATAAAATTGGCGCTCCTGGCGAGCACCGAAATTACCTTCGACCCAGGTTTTACGAAGAATTTTAATCGCATCCGGCTTTCGTTCGAGCTTCAACAAGGCTGCACCCAGTCGAATTCCGCCATCGGAGGTGAGCGGTTCGTGATCCTTAAACCAATTAAGAACGCGCTCTGGATCCATATTGGCAGTCATAGCTTCCTCGGCGCGTTGTCGAAGTCGGCGCTGGGATGGCCAATTAGAATTATTCTCTATGAAATGGGTGATTTCAAAAAAGGAGCTACCGGAATTTTGGGAAGTTAAACGCTGCCAGGTTAAGGCACGCCTGAGGTCTTTATTTTTAACACGTTTGATTTGTTTTTTGACGTCTTGCCACTTGTTTCGTTTTACCAGTTTTTGAATACTGGCTGCGCCGCGGATATCCTGTTTGGATATCGTAACTGATTTTGTAGCAGGTTTCGTTTTTGTTTCAGCCAATGCGGTTTCACCAGCAACTCCTGCCAGTAAAATAATACCTAATCCGATGAGTATCGAAGTCCGCATCAAAATCCTTATCCCCCCGATAGGGACCCGTATATTCATACAGTTTTATTAAATTACCGTTAGAAGGAGTCTAATTGGCTATACCTCGCTAATCAAGGCGGGCCCCGTTAAGTTTACTAATTGGTTTGATAAGTAATTTTCATGGAATAAATTAAGAACATATCTTGCCGCAAACACCAGCTAAGGTTATGTTCGCCACGAAATTTAGGAGAGAGAGTTATGTTTAAAGGATCGTTCGTCGCCTTAATCACACCGTTCAAAGACGGTCAGGTGGACGAGGAGGCTTTTCGCAACTTTGTTGAGTGGCAAATTACTGAAGGAACTGATGGCCTGGTGCCCGTAGGTACAACAGGCGAATCGCCAACCCTGAGCCATGAAGAGCATATGCGGGTCGTCGAATTGTGTATTGAAGTTGCTGGCGGCCGGGTACCGGTCATTGCCGGTGCGGGCTCAAATTCAACAGAAGAAGCGATCATGCTCTCCAAACATGCGAAAAAAGCAGGCGCCGATGCTGCTTTGGTCGTGACTCCTTATTATAATAAACCAACGCAAGAAGGACTTTATCGTCACTATGATGCGATTCAGTCTGCGGCAGATATTCCCATCATTATTTATAATATCCCGGCGCGCAGCATTGTCGACATGAGCGTCGACACCATGGCTCGTTTGTCAAAGCTCCCGAATATTGTTGGCGTGAAAGACGCGACCAGCGACCTCAATCGCCCAATGCTGACAACACCGGCATGTGGTCCGGATTTCTGCCAGCTTTCCGGCGAGGACGGCACCGCTATTCCATTCAACGCCGGCGGCGGGCAGGGCTGCATATCTGTGACCGGTAATATTGCCCCTAAACTCTGCTCTGAAATGCAGGCGGCGTGGTTTGCCGGCGACGTCGCACGCGCGATGGAACTCCAAGATGTTCTGATGCCCGTTCATTCAGCAATGTTCTGCGAAACCAGCCCAGGGCCAGTGAAATATGCCACAGAGCTATTGGGGCTCTGCTCAGCAGATGCGCGCCTGCCCATTTGTGAGATCGCAGATAGCAGCAAGGAACAGGTCAAAACCGCACTTAAAAATGCCGGTATTTTGTCCTAGTTTTCAATTCTATGGCTAAGAAGAAAAAATCTCGCGACAATATAGCGGCGCAGAACCGTAAAGCGCGCCATGACTATTTTATCGAGGATAACTTCGAAGCCGGTATCGTTTTGCAAGGAACCGAGATTAAATCAATTCGCAATGGACGCGCCAGTATCCAAGAATCCTATGCCTCCGAAGAAGGCGGCGAGCTTTTCCTGGTCAACGCTTATATACCTGAATATCAGGCAGGCGGGCGCGATCAGCACGAAACTCGCCGACCGCGCAAGCTTTTGCTGCATAAAAAAGAACTCGCCAAAATGTTTAACGCGGTCAACCGAGAAGGCATGACGATTATTCCATTGTCGCTCTACTTTAATAAACGCGGCATGTTGAAAGTTGATCTCGGGCTGGCAAAAGGTAAACGCCAATACGATAAACGTCATACCGATAAGGCGCGAGATTGGAAACGTGACCAAGGCCGCATCATGCGTGGAAAAAATGGCTAAATTGCCGCCCAAACGAAGGTTGCCGCCAGGCTAGGTGTTAACGCGCAAATGGCCGGTTCTGGATCTGGGTGATCAGCCGAATCTGCTACCAAAGGATTGGACGCTGTCAGTCGCTGGTTTGATCAACAACCCCATTAAATGGAGTTGGGATGATTTCATGGCTCAGCCACAATTTGACTCGACCTCCGATATTCATTGCGTGACCCAGTGGTCTCGTTTCGACAACCATTGGCAGGGCGTGTCAGCAAAACACTTTCTGTCTGTTGTGCAGCCGAAGCTCGAAGCCGCTTATCTGATGCTCAAAAGCTATGATGGCTATGCGCGCGATCGTCTGCGCCTCTTCGTCAATAAATGGATTGCCGGCTGGGATAAATTTGGTGCTTAGATTACTCATCGGACGTTAAACTCCTTGGTCAGTGTTGGACGCGGGATGACTCGGGTGGCCAACAGTGGATATTCGGGAAACTGTATCATAATAATCTGGCTCTGATTGTCCGTGTACGCTGTCCCGACAAGCCGATAACTCATTGAT
>CAJXJM010000428.1 GCA_913054205.1 uncultured Rhodospirillaceae bacterium | reverse complement strand
GCCTGGATGTTTTTCGGAACCAGTTGGACGCGAATTCCCTAAACAGTCATTTCACCGTTATCACTGAGCCTGGAGATCGCGCGCTTCGGCGACTGGCGGAAAAATGGAAAATTGAAATTATTGATCACGATACAGGGATCGGTGGGCGTTATTCCGCACTTTCTGTTGTTAGTCTCCTGCCAGCACTCATCGCAGGCGTTGATGCTTACCAAATACGCGAAGGGGCCAACGCTGTTTTGCAAGATGCTCTTTCATGTTCCTCTTCTGAGGAATGTGCTGCGGCCCAAGGCGCGGTGATCAATGTTGCTTTAGCCAAAGATAAAAATATTCAGACCACCGTTTTGATGCCCTATGTCGATAGGCTTGCTTGTTTTGGTTTGTGGTTTCGCCAACTTTGGGCGGAAAGCCTCGGCAAGAACGGCAAGGGGACAAACCCTGTTCGTGCACTTGGTACGGTTGATCAACACAGCCAGCTTCAGCTTTATCTTGACGGGCCTCGAGATAAATTTTTTACAACCATCTTTTCGAGCCAGAAAAATACCGGCGGCCTCATTCCTGCTGAACTCGCGGATGATCCGGATTTGAGCTTTATTGCCGGTAAACGCATGGGCGATTTGATGGATGCCGAACAACGAGCAACAGCAGCGACGCTTATTCAACACAACTGTCCAACGCGTGTCATTACGATAGATACCCTGGATGAAAAATCCTTAGGGGCATTGCTGATGCATTTCATGCTGGAAACCATCATCGCCGCTGATCTCATAGACGTTGATGCCTTTGACCAACCAGCCGTCGAGGAAGGCAAAATTCTCGCCAAGAAATATTTATCAGGAGAGATCGGCTGATGACGATCCGTCTACTGCCATCGACTACGGTAAACCGGATAGCGGCAGGCGAGGTTGTCGAGCGTCCCGCCTCAGCAATTAAGGAATTGGTGGAAAACAGCATTGATGCCGGCGCTAAGCGTATTGATGTCATTATCCGCGATGGCGGGCGAACCTTCTTATCTGTCAGCGATGATGGCTCTGGCATGAGCGCCGAGGATTTGTCGCTTGCCGTTGAACGCCATGCCACTTCCAAGCTGCCCAATGATGATCTTGAAAACATTCGTACCCTTGGTTTCAGAGGTGAAGCCCTGCCCTCGATTGGCTCGGTCAGCCGCATGACGATGACCAGCCGCGTCCAGGACAGCGAGAGTGCTTGGATGATCTCACTTGAAGGCGGAGAAAAATCAGAGCCTATTCCGGCGGCCCTTAGTCATGGCACAACCATCGAAGTCCGCGATCTATTTTACGCAACGCCGGCGCGGTTAAAGTTTTTGAAATCTCCGAAGACAGAAAATGCGCACGCCTTGGATGCCATCAAACGCCTTGCCATGGCGCATCCCGATATCGCCTTCACCGTAGGCGACACTGCGCGGACAATGCTCAAGCTTCCTCAGGCCCAGGGTGATTTCCTAAGCGCACGTTTAGATCGCCTGGATGCGATCATGGGGAATGCGTTTGCCGCAAATGCGCTGCCGATCGATGCCGAACGAGAAGGCATTCACCTCAGCGGTCACATTGGGCTGCCGACCCTCAATCGCGGAAATGCAGCTTTGCAATTTTTGTTCGTCAATGGGCGGCCGGTAAAAGATAAATTGTTATTTGGCGCGGTCCGAGGTGCCTACCGTGATTTTCTTGCTCATAGTCGCCACCCTTTGCTGGCCCTGTTTATAGACATCCCCAGCGATAGCCTGGACGTCAATGTCCACCCGGCCAAAACCGAAGTTCGCTTCAAAGATGCAGGTTTGGTGCGGGGTTTGATCGTCAGCGCACTCCGGCATGCTTTGGCCGAGGCCGGACATCGCGCCTCAACCACGGTGAGCGATCAGGCATTGGGAGCCATGCGGCCTCATACCGGCGCTACACCGATGTACCAAGCCTCCTATGGCGGCAATCAAAACAGACCTGGCGCGCCCTCATTTGGGCTTCACGAGGCCGCCCGCGCCTTTCAGACGCCCCTTGGCACCGATTCCCTCAATCATCTCGATACAGCGCTCTCGGTACAACATGTATCAGGCAAGAATATCCAAGAAGTGTCCGGCGACTGGCCACTCGGGGTGGCGCGCGCGCAATTGCATGAAACCTATATTGTGGCGCAAACCGACGATGGCATTGTCATTGTTGATCAACACGCTGCCCATGAGCGCCTTGTCTACGAAGACATGAAAAAAGGCCTGGAAGAAGATGGCATCAAACGCCAGGGCTTGCTTATTCCTGAGGTCGTTGAGATGGATGAAGCAGCGGCGGATCGAATTGCCGCACGGGCCGATGAATTGGCTGAACTTGGCCTTGTCATCGAAGCCTTTGGCACAGGTGCAATTGTCGTCCGCGAAACTCCGGCTATGCTCGGTGAAATAGATATCCAAGGTCTGATCAAAGACCTTGCCGATGATTTGGCAGAATGCGATGAGGCGCTGAGCCTCAAAGAACAATTAGCCCATGTTTCAGGCACCATGGCCTGCCATGGCAGTGTCCGAGCAGGACGCCGCCTCAATGGTGATGAAATGAACGCCCTATTGCGTCAGATGGAAATCACGCCGCATTCTGGGCAATGCAACCACGGCCGGCCAACATATGTCGAACTCAAACTCGCCGATATTGAAAAACTATTTGGCCGTCGCTAGAAAAATAATCGGGCATTAGGAGCCGGGCTCTGCCATTCTCGGTCC
>CAJXJM010000427.1 GCA_913054205.1 uncultured Rhodospirillaceae bacterium | reverse complement strand
ATTTCCATGCCCCCCCAAGGCGGCAAATGATTGGCATTGCCGATTGCTACATAAAGCCCAATCATGTTTTCAGCCATCGGCATTTTGGCATAAAGCGCAGCCGGGCCTGCATGATTGCTGGCATGCGAGCCGACCCAAGCAACGCCGCTGTCTTTGGCTTTTTTGGTCGCGAGCTCAGCGCAAAAGCGCATCACGAGATGGCCTTGTGCATTGTCGCCATTGACCAGCGCCATACCGCTTTTCTCTTTTTCAACGTGAATATTGGGGGTGAGATTGAGCCCGCCTTCCTTGATGCGGCGGATATAACCCGGTAACCTAAAGACACCGTGACCGTCCGAGCCGTTAACGTCAGCATCGGCCATCAAATCAGCAACAATGCGCGCATCAGCGCTCGGCATCTCAGCCGCGACTAAAACTCGGTGACAAAAATCAGCAATATCTGCGCCCGAAAAGCGCTTCGCATTCACGGCGTCTTCAGCCATGCTCCCCTCCCCGCTTTTTATTTTTAATTAACGACGTCTTCGCCGGATAGATGCTCGACAGTCTTGCCGGTCGCCTGGAAAGTCCGAGTGACATCAGCTGAATCATAGGTCCAGAGAATGACCGCGCGGGTATCGCCCGTATTGACGAAACGATGATAAGTACCTGCTTTGATATAGGTGGTGTCCATTGGCGTCACGGGAGTCAACTCGCCTTCAATTTCGACGTTGCACTCGCCTTCGAGCAAGACGACCTGCTCATCGCAATTGTGACAGTGAATGGGAACCTCTTTGCCAACAGGAAAGCTGGTCAATCCCGATGTGATGCGAGAGCCGCATTTTTCATTGGTGACAAGAACCGTCGTGATAACGCCGTCACCGCGCTCATGGGTGGGCGCATCATCAATTTTAAAAATCTTAGTTTCAGACATCTTCAATCCCCGAATTTTTATTTCTATTTCGTCCTATCGCGTTGCGCTGTAGCATACTAAAATCAAGGGGTTTCGCAACGTCTTATATAAGAGTATAGAAGAGATACGCACCAAAGAGTGTACCTAAAAAGATAATCACGGATGAAGAAAAAAAGCAGGGCACCATGGCACGAAAATCATCAGTTTCCGCTGCAAATTCAAATAAATCCTCAACGAAATCCAAAAAGGCACAGACTCTTTACCAAAAGGTCGACAATATAATTCGTCAACGCCTGATCGACAATGTTTGGAAACCGGGCGATGCGCTGCCGAGCGAAATGCAATTGGCTGCGGAACTCGACGTTAGTCAGGGTACGGTCCGTAAAGCGCTCAACGATATGGTGACGGAGAACCTCCTTTACCGTCGCCAAGGTCTTGGTACCTTTGTCTCAGAGCATACCGAGCGCCGAGCGCTATTTCTATATTTCAGCATTGTCGGCAATGACGGCTCCCGCATCTTGCCGGAAAGTAATATTCTTTCTTGTGAAGAAAAAGTACCGACCCCAGAAGAAGCTGAAAAACTACAACTCAGCCAAGGCGAAATGATTGTGCAATTCCGCCGTATTCGGTATTTCAACGATGTCGCGACAATTGTTGAAACGATTTCTTTGCCGCTTGAACATTTTCTTGGCTTCGGCACC
Organism: uncultured Rhodospirillaceae bacterium; assembly: GCA_913054205.1. GTDB lineage: Bacteria > Pseudomonadota > Alphaproteobacteria > Rhodospirillales > UBA2165 > TMED23. Next base: position 1,134 of record CAJXJM010000427.1, on the reverse strand, counting down.
GATGTCGAGCCGCCCAACAATCTGTTTCGATTTTACCAATCGGCTTACGGCGTCACGGTCGCCAAAGCCGAAGAACACTTAAAAGCCGTCAGTGCATCCGAAGAAGAATCCAAATTGCTCAACGTTGAAATTGGCGCACCGATGCTGGAAATCGACAGAATTGCAAAAATGTTGGATGGCCGGCCTGTTGAATGGCGGGTCAGTCATTGCGATACAAGTAACTACCGCTATGTCACCGAACGCGGCTAACTTTTTCTATTTTCATATTGGAGTTTCGTTAAATGGCTAAATCAGTGGGCTATATTGGTCTCGGTGTCTTGGGGTCTGCCATGGTGCCGAATTTGATCGACAGTGGCTTTGAAGTCATTGGCTACGATGTTCGCCCGGAGATACTGGACGAACTGGGTAAGCTCGGCATGAAAGCTGCGAAGTCGCCCAAAGACGCCGCAGAGCAAGCAGATGTTCTCGTCACCTGCCTTCCCAGTATCGACGTTATGCACGATGTCTTTGGCGGCGCGGAAGGCATCGATAAGGCGGACAAGCCAGGTCAAATCGTTATCGAGACCAGCACCTTCCCGGTCGATGAAAAAGAAAAAGCCAAAGCTTTTATGGATGCATCCAACAAGCGCATGCTCGATTGCCCGGTCAGCGGAAACCGCATTCTCGCCGTCAAAAAACAACTGACCGCCTTTGGCAGTGGCGATGAGGCGAGCTACCATGAAGTCGAAGATGTTATCCAGGGCTTTGCCAGCCGGACCTTCTATGTTGGTGCGTTTGGCAGCGGCATGAAAATGAAATTTTGCGCCAATATTCTCAATCTGGTGCACAACAGCGTTGCCGCCGAAGTGATGGTGCTCGGCATGAAATCCGGCCTTGATCCCAAAATGATCCATAGCGTCATCAGTGGCTCGGGCTCCAGCTCTTCGATGTTTGAAGTGCGCGGCGCCATGATGGCGAACAACAATTATGAACACGAAGGCATGAATTTCTCGGTGCCGATTAAGGATTCTCGGTTTATCTCGGATCACGCCCACAAAATGCGGGTGCCGACACCGATCTATCACGTTGCCCTTCAGTCTTATTATGCGGCGGTCGCTCAAGGCCATTTTGATGAGGACGCAGCTGCTGTCTGCG
>CAJXJM010000426.1 GCA_913054205.1 uncultured Rhodospirillaceae bacterium | reverse complement strand
TAAAGTGCAAAAGAGCTTCTTTAGAGAGCATGGCACAACATTGCGCGGCATGATGGATTGCCACGATATGGATCCCGGTCCCTATCTTGACTATGTCCATGACATTGACTTCTCACCCATTGAGACCGATCAAATCATGATTGATGCCTTGGAAGCTCTCCCAGGCCGCAAAATCGTCTTCACAAATTCAGCGACAAAATATGCCCGCCGCGTATTGGAACGCTTAGGCATAGAACATCAAATGGAGGGGGTCTTCGATATCGTCGATGCGGGTTATATTCCAAAGCCGGCCCCTGCCGTCTACGACCGGTTTGTTGAAAAATATGAAATTGATCCCACGCGTGCTGTGATGGTTGAGGACATCGTTCGCAATCTCGCGCCGGCGGCGGTTTTGGGGATGAAAACCGTCTGGGTGCAGACCGACCGACCCTGGGCCGAAGCTGATCGTGAAGCCACCAATCCAGACTTCACGACAGACAATCTGTCAAAGTGGTTGGCGGAGGTTGTTCGGCAATAGCTCGGGCATTGACATAAGCGGGCTTTGCCACCACATTCCGGTCCTTCTTTAAAAATATTAAAAGGTATGGATTTAACGTGACCGATCAAAAATTACAAAGCACCATCGACGCAGCCTGGGACGCGCGCGATGACGTGAACACTGAAACAACCGGCGAGGTTCGAGACGCCGTCGAAGCGGCGCTCGATTTGTTGGATTCAGGACAAGAACGAGTCGCCGAGCCGATTGAAGGCAGCAATTCCGGCTGGAAAGTCAACCAATGGCTCAAAAAAGCCGTTTTGCTCTCCTTCAGCCTAAACAAAATGGAGACCATCAATAACAGTGCCGGTGACGGCAATTGGTGGGATAAAGTGCCGTCAAAATTCTCTGGCTGGGGTGAAAAAGAGTTTTCCGCAGCCGGTTTTCGCGCGGTGCCCAGTTGTGTTGTAAGACGCTCAGCCTATATCGCGCCGGGTGCAGTGCTGATGCCGTCTTTTGTCAACCTCGGTGCCTATGTTGGTGAGGGTACTATGGTCGACACCTGGGCAACCGTTGGTTCCTGTGCGCAGATCGGCAACAACTGTCATCTATCTGGCGGTGTTGGTATCGGCGGCGTGCTGGAGCCTCTGCAAGCCGATCCTGTCATCATCGAAGACAATTGTTTCATCGGCGCGCGTTCGGAAGTCGTTGAAGGCGTCATTGTCGAGACCGGGGCCGTTCTTTCAATGGGCGTATTCATCAGTGCCTCTACAAAAATTATAGATCGCGCGACCGGTGAAATTCACATCGGCCGCGTGCCGGCTTATTCGGTTGTTGTGCCAGGAAACCTACCCGGCAAAGATTTACCGGATGGCTCACCAGGTCCAAGCCTCTATTGTGCGGTGATTGTTAAAACCGTTGATGAAGGCACGCGTGCCAAAACTTCCGTGAACGAATTGTTGAGAGACTAAATAACCGCTGTGGCAACTCTAAATGCATTAGACCTTTCACGCGCCCTGATCGCCTGTCCAACAGTGACGCCCGAAAATCAGGATAGCGATGGGCAGGCGCAGAACGTGCTGCAGGAAGCGCTGGAAGGTCTGGGATTTACCTGCCACAGTAAAACTTTCTCAGATGTGAACACACCGGACGTGACCAATCTTTATGCTCGGCTCGGTTCTGCCGCGCCGAATTTCTGCTTCGCCGGTCACACCGATGTTGTGCCGGTAGGTGATCTTGATGCCTGGCATGTTGACCCGTTCGGCGCAGAGGTCACCGATGGCATTCTCTACGGCCGAGGCGCATCGGATATGAAAACATCGATTGCGTGTTTTGCCGAAGCAACGTCGCGTTTTATCGATAGACATGGCAGTGATTTCGGCGGCTCGATCTCGTTTCTGATCACCGGCGATGAAGAAGGCCCGGCCATCAACGGCACCCGTAAACTTCTCGAATGGACCAAAGAACAAGGCGAAGTGCTTGACGCCTGCCTCGTCGGCGAGCCAACCAATCCGACAACGCTGGGCGAGATGGTTAAAATCGGCCGCCGCGGCAGCTTGAACGGCACGTTGACGGTCTATGGTGTGCAAGGACACACAGCCTATCCGCATTTGGCCGACAATCCTGTCCATCGCTTGGTGCGCATGCTGGATATTTTGATTTCCGAGACGCTGGATAGTGGTTCTGATCATTTCCAAGCATCAACGCTCCAAGTGTCCACTATTGACGTCGGCAATCCCGCGACCAATGTGATCCCCGCCAAAGCGACGGCGGTCTTTAATATCCGCTTCAATGATCTTCATAGCTCGGCGACACTTGATAAATGGCTGCGCGAGAAATTGGACGCCATTGTCGGTGATTATGAGTTAGAAGTTTATGTCTCCGGGGAAAGTTTTTTGACGCCGCCGGGAGACTTGAGCGATATGATTGTTGCCGCCGTAAAAGCAGCAACCGGGAGAGAGCCAGAGCTTAGCACCACCGGCGGTACATCGGATGCACGCTTTATCAAAGATTACTGCCCGGTTGCCGAATTTGGTTTGATTGGACAGACGATGCATAAATCCAACGAATGTGTCGCGGTTGAAGATATGGAAGCACTCACGGATATATATACCTCCTTGCTCGAACGTTTTTTCAAGAAGAACGGTTAACGCCCATGGCCCCGATTGGTGAGATTCTTTCGTCACTTTTCGGTGCTTTTCGCCTCGCCCATGCCGACCCTGACGGGATGAGGTATTTTAATGCGAGCCATGAA
>CAJXJM010000425.1 GCA_913054205.1 uncultured Rhodospirillaceae bacterium | reverse complement strand
ACCGGTGATTAAACTAACAATTGGAAAATTTGACACCCACGCCGGACAAAATCCATTACATGCTGAACTGCTTGCAGATATTGCCAAAAATGTTTCTGCCTTTGCAAAACTTATGAAGGCAAAAGGGCTGTGGGAGAAGGTGACGGTCATGAGCTATTCTGAGTTTGGCCGCCGCCCATTCGAAAATAACAGTGCCGGTACGGATCATGGTACGGCTGCGCCGCAATTTCTATTTGGTGGAAAAATTAGGGGTGGCTTCTATGGCGAGCAATCGCCGCTAGATGATCTCGACAATGAAAACCTCAAATACCGGGTTCACTTCAGAGAAATATATGCCTCCATCGCGCGTGAGTGGTGGGGAGTGCAGGCAGGTTTCATCAAGGAAAAGCCACTCGGTCTGTTTGTCTGAACTTATTTCATAACTTCACCATTCTTTGGCTGGGACAGTTGAAATGGCGTGATATAATAACGCTATGACTGATCCTTTTGAACTTTCCGAAGAGACCCCTAACGCGCTTGACGCATCCGCCGCCGCAGTGCCCGCCGGTCCGCCGCCTTACATGGTGGGCCTTAACGGCGAGCAACAACGCGCAGTCGAGGCCATTGATGGGCCGGTGCTGGTCTTGGCGGGTGCCGGAACCGGTAAAACACGTGTCCTGACAACGCGGCTCGCACATATTTTGGTCCAGGGCAAAGCCCGACCGTGGGAAATCGTCGCGGTGACGTTTACCAATAAAGCGGCTCGGGAAATGCAAAACCGGGTCGCCGCGATTACCGGCCGGCCGGTTGAAGGCTGGTGGCTCGGCACCTTCCATGCATTGGGTGCCCGGATTTTGCGTCGCCACGCTGAACTTGTGGGGCTCAAAAGCAACTTCACTATCCTTGATTCGGACGACCAAATACGCCTGCTCAAACAATTAATGGAAGGCCATCAGATTGATGACAAAAAATGGCCGGCCAGAGTCTTGATGGGGGTGATCCAACGCTGGAAAGATCGCGGGTTAACGCCCGACAAAGTATCAAAGGAAGAAGGAGCGGAATTTGCCGAAGGCACGCTTGTCGGTCTCTACCGGGAATATCAGGAAAGATTAAAAGCGCTCAATGCCGCTGACTTTGGCGATCTGCTGTTGCTTTGCCTGACATTGTTTACCGAAAATCCAGACATCCTTCATGAATATCAAATGAAGTTCCGCTATCTGTTGGTCGATGAGTATCAAGATACAAATGTCGCGCAATATCTCTGGCTGCGTCTGCTCGCCCAGGAGCATAAAAATATTTGCTGCGTTGGAGATGATGATCAGTCGATTTATTCTTGGCGCGGTGCCGAGGTTGGCAATATTCTCAAATTCGAAAAAGATTTTCCCGGCGCTGAAGTAATCCGCTTAGAGCAAAACTATCGCTCGACGCCGCATATTCTCGCCGCTGCATCCGGTCTCATCGCGCATAACGAAGGACGCTTGGGCAAAACGCTCTGGACCGGCATGGAAGCCGGAGATCCGGTAAAAGTTCGGGCCGTTTGGGACGACAAAGAAGAAGCCCGGATGATCGGCGACGAGATTGAAGCGCGCCAAAGCAAAGGTCACAGCCTTGAAGAAATGGCAATCTTGGTGCGTGCCGGATTTCAAATGCGGGAATTTGAAGAACGCCTGATCACGATCGGTGTGCCGTATAGGGTGATCGGGGGACCGCGCTTTTATGAACGCCAGGAAACCCGGGATGCCATCGCCTATCTGCGTGTCGTCAACAGCCAAGACGATGACCTCGCTTTCGAGCGCATCTTTAACGTACCGAAGCGTGGTCTTGGCCCAGCAACCTTGCAAGCGGTGCATCAATTGGCCCGCTCACAAGTTATGCCGATGTATGACGCGGCGCGGCTGATTGTTGAAACCGATGAGCTAAAACCCAAAGCGCGCTCAACGCTGCGGGCGCTTATTCTTGATTTCGAAAGATGGCGGGCGAATTTAGACGCGCTGCCGCATTTCGAACTGGCGGAGATCATTTTGGACGAATCTGGTTACACTGAAATGTGGAGGCGTGATAAATCTCCAGATGCGCCCGGTCGTGTCGAGAACTTAAGTGCGCTTGTCGCCGGCCTCGAAGATTTCGAAAACCTGCAAGGCTTCCTCGAGCACGTCAGTCTGGTGATGGAGAATGAAGAAAATAAGACCGAGGGCAAAGTCAGCTTGATGACGCTCCATGCCGCCAAAGGATTGGAGTTCGACAGCGTTTTTTTACCCGGTTGGGAAGAAGGTTTGTTTCCACATCAACGCAGCCTGGACGAATCTGGATTGAATGGCCTCGAAGAAGAACGCCGGCTGGCTTATGTCGGAATCACGCGGGCTAAAAAAGAGGCGCTTATTTACTACGCCGCCAATCGGCGGATTTATAATCAATGGCAGAATTCTCTGCCGTCGCGCTTTGTTGATGAATTGCCGGAAGACAATATTGAGCAAATGGCCGAACAAGGACTTTATGGCGGCATAGGCGCACAGGTAGGTTTGCGGTCTGCCGGTTCCAGTTTACATGAAACGCCGAACTCCTTTTCCTACGAATCACCTAAGAAACGAGGCCACGCCAGTAACGGCACTATAATTGAAGGCGAGGCCTGGTTGGTGCCTTCAGGTTCAAATGACAGTGCCTTTGAAATCGGCGCCCGCGTTTTTCACCAAAAATTCGGCTATGGGAAGATACTCTCCTCAGATGGTAACAAGTTGGAAGTCGCGTTCGAAA
>CAJXJM010000424.1 GCA_913054205.1 uncultured Rhodospirillaceae bacterium | reverse complement strand
GGAAACCCTCTAGAAGTTCCTGGATGATCTTTGTCGGCGTTTCGGCAGCCTGTTCGCGTTCTTCCGCCTTTTGGAAAAATAAACCCGCGAAGAAGACGAGAAACATGCCGGCAGCGATAACGAGAATCACTGGTACGTTGACAATCTGAAACAGCCCACCGAATAGAGCCGGTCCTAAAAAGCGCGCCATATTGTACGTCGCCGAATTTAAGGCGATTGCAGCGGAAAGGTCGACCTTCGGCACAAGATGATGAATAAATGACATGCGTGGCGGAATTGTTATCGCTTCACCGGTTCCAACGACCACTGACAAAATGACAATGCCATAAATATTGAGAGAGTCCGTCAATGCAAAAATCGCCGTAAGCAGGCCGCCTGACACCACCAGTGCCTGGCTTAGACGCATCAACCGCAGGTGACCGAAACGATCGGCCCAAGCGCCAGCAATGATGGTCATAATGACCATAGGAAATGTGTCGGCGAAGGCGACGATGCCAAGCCATGCCGGTGAACCAGTTAGCTCCCAAGTGAGCCAGCCAAGCGAAACCTTAAACAGCCAACGCCCGGTCGTGTTGATGCCGTTGCTCCACCACATCAGCCTGTAGCCAGGATGGGATAAGGCCCGGCCAATACCGCCGAAAAAAGATTTTTCTGCCAATTGGATTGCGTCCGATGGTTGGTCCACGTCTTATCAGGGACTCTGCTACGATTTACGTTTCGCTGACCAGAGCCTGACAATACATAAGCAGCAAAATCCTAATAGGACAAGATTGATTCTGGCGCAGTGGATAAGTCAATTTCATCGCCATGCCCGCTTTTGGCTATTAGCCGACATCAAACGGTGTCAAAATAGCGTCTGCTTTACCCCCGAAAGCGGACATTGGCGACAATATCAAAAAATTGTGAAAATGATATGCTTATACAGCCAAAGCCGTGACACCTGTCACAAGCAAAATAGCGTAGGTTACTTTTTTGAACCAAGTGGCTGGTGCGACGCTGAAAAAGTATTTGCCTGTCCAAGAGCCAGCCATAAAAACTGGTACAAGAACAAGTGCCCGCAGAACGGTTTCCTCTGTATAAGCACCCTGGACGTAGAGACCGCCAATAAGAAAGCTGTAGTTCAATACGTCATTGAAGGCATCTAACATGAAGCAGTTCCCGCATTAATTTTTTTTATTTATTGGATTAGCCGTTGGCATCTACGTAATGCGTCAGCTTCATTTTTCCTGAGTTAACCAGTTTCTGGTTCCAGAGGCGAGAAATGCTTTGGCCAAGCTCGCGGTAAAATTCAAGACGGTTGGGTTGGGCATTTCTATAGTGTTGTTCGGCGTCTAAAAGGCCGGTTGTTTGTTCATCGTTATACATTGCTTGTCTCCAATATTAATTCTGTTTCGATAGGAGCGGCTTTTAGCATTCCATTGCAGCGAGGCGTTTGCGAAGACCTCTAAGCGCCAGTTTACTGAATCCGAAGATGCTCGCCGCTTGAATAAATCTTTGCTGCCTCAATAATTCATCAAGAACTTTTAGCAGATTAAGCAAATGTATTTATGTTACTGTCATGTAAGATGCATAAAGTTACAGTGCGTATTCTGTTATGTATAAGTCTTGACTAACCGATATTGAATTTATTTAGGTGAACATTAAAAAATCTAAAATATAGGGAGACCTCAATGAAAAATCTATCTTTGGCGCTTCTTGGCGCGACCGCTATGAGTTTGACAATTTTCGCAACCGAAACGACAGCAGCCGAAACTCTTATATACAACAATTTTGTTCCGCCTACCCATCCCATTACCTTGATGGCCAAGCGTTGGTCTGGCGAGGCAGCCAAAGCAAGTGGCGGAAAATTAAAATTCCGCTTTCCGGCAAAATCGTTGGCGCCCCCTCCGCGTCAGTGGAGCATGGTTGCCAGCGGTGTCGCTGATCTTTCGATGTTGGCAAATTTCTTTGAAGGCCGGCGCTTGACGTTAACTGAGTTGGCGGCGTTGCCTTTCAACACCTCGACCGCGCAAAAAACATCTGTTGCTCTTTGGAAAACCTATAAAAAATATTTCGAGAGTGCTAATGAATTTAAAGGTGTAAAACTCCTCGGCCTATTTGTTCATGGCGGTGGTGATTTGAATATGGTGAGAAAACCCATAACGCAGGCTTCAGATTTGAAGAACCTTAAAATCCGGGTTGCACGGGGAATATCAGCAAAAGGAATGAAAGTCTTGGGTGCTGTTTTGGTACCAACACCGGGCGCCAAAGTATTCCAAGTTGTCTCAAAAGGTATCGTTGATGGTGCTATCTTACCATTTTCCGATATCCACAAGATGAAGATGATTCCGTATATCAAATACATCTATACGATTCCGGGAAAATTCTATAACACGGCTTTTTCCATCATTCTGAACCAGAAAAAATGGGATGGGCTTTCAAAAGACATCCAACAAGCTATTACAAGCAAAGCTGGCATCAACATCGCAAACCACGCAAAAGCCTGGGATGAAGGTTTGACCGCTGCAGTGCCGGCAATCAAAAAGGCTGGTATTAAAATTGAGCAAGTACCTCCAAAGATGATCGCTGAGTTGAAATCGAAGTTTGCCTCCTTTGAAACGGATTGGATTGCATCTGCAGCCAAAAAAGGTGTCGACGGCAAAGCGGCCCTCGCTTTTTACCGCAAAAATGCGATGTAGTTAAGGCTCGCGAATACAAAGCGTAAAACGAATGTCGCCGAGTGAAAATGATATGAGTGTGGGAG
>CAJXJM010000423.1 GCA_913054205.1 uncultured Rhodospirillaceae bacterium | reverse complement strand
CCGGTATCCAATATGGCTGAGATCAAGAACGTGCCAATCCGTGTGATGGGTGCGCCGATTCAGACCAAATTGTTCAATGCCTTTGGCATGACGCCGAACGTCATTGCTTATTCGGAAGTTTATAACGCCATTCAAACCGGTGTTATCGATGCAGCTGAAAACGAAGCTGCTGGCATCCGTCAGATGAAGTTCTACGAAGTTGGTCCGAACATTTCTTTGACGGCTCACTCCATTACGGTTCGTCCATTGGCCTTCAGCGGCAAAACGCTGCGTAAATTGCCGAAAGATTTGCAATCTGCAATTATTCAGGCTGGCAAAGATGCCGGAACCTACGGTCGGGTTATCGAACTTACCGAAGGTTCAGGGATCATGGCTGAAATGGAAGCACAAGGTAAGTTGAAAACAGTTGCCTTTACAGAGCGGGCAAAGTTGATTGCTGCCGCCACGCCCGTATTGAAAGAATACTTCAAAAGCTTGGGCCAAAGCGCTCTTTACGTCGCCATTCAAGCCGTAAAATAGTCACCTACCTCCCTGTGTGATTTAACGGAAATGGGGGTCGGTGGCCAAGTGTCATCGACCCCTTTTTTTATGGGCATTGTATGAATAGTCGGACGAGAATGAAAAAAATTATCAATGCTTATTATTCTTTTCTCAAAGTCGTGCTAACGACTTTGATGGGAATTCTCATCATTCCTGTGACCATGCAAATATTTGCCCGCTACGTTGATTTTATACCCCGCTATATCTGGACTGAGGAATTGGCCCGCTTTTGTTTTATCTGGATGATTCTTGTCGGTGCCATGATTGCCATGCGCGAAAACGAGCACTTCACCGTTGATTTGTTGCCAACGCCTAAAACAAACAAGGGCAAAGCCTTGTCTCTAATGTTTGTCGATCTGATGACATTTACCATGGCCGCTATTTTTGTCATTTGGGGCTGGCCGCTGGTTAAATTTGGATTGTTACAAACCTCTGAAATGGCGGAATTGCCAATGGTCTTTATTTATGCGGCCTGGCCGTTAACGGGTCTTACTTGGATTTTGTTTTTGTCCGAACGTGTCGCCGATCACATTAAATTATTTCGGAGTGTCGCTCCATGACGCCTACTGAGGTTGCGGCGATCCTATTCCCGCTTTTTATTATTCTTGTTGTGCTTCGTGTTCCCGTTGCAATAGCGCTTGGTTTGGCCTGTATACCGGTGTTTTTGCTGGAAGAACGGCTGACACCGTTTCTGCTTATGAATGAAATGTTTAAATCCTATAACGCGTTTTTGTTATTGGCCGTTCCGTTCTTCCTTTTAGCTGCAAACATTATGAACGCGGCTGGCATTACCGACCGGCTGGTGCGGCTGTCTCGTGCAATGGTTGGACATTTGCCGGGCGGATTGGGCCACGTTAACGTTGTTGTCAGCATGCTATTTGCGGGCATATCGGGTTCCTCAACAGCCGACGCTGCGGGCATTGGCTCGTTGTTAATTCCGCAAATGAAAAAACAGGGCTATTCAACTAGTTTTACCGTCGCTATTACCGCTTGTTCGTCGGTTATGGGGGTCGTTATTCCGCCAAGTATTCTGATGGTCGTTTGGGGCGGGCTGATGTCCGTATCCATTGGCGGTTTGTTTTTGGCCGGTGTTGTCCCGGGAATATTGATCGCTGTCTCGCAAATGCTTGCCGTTTATGTGTTTGCAAAAATATATGATTTCCCAATGTATACTCGGTCAACCTTAAAAGAGTTTTTTATAGCCATATTCCATGCCGTACCGCCATTGATGACGCCACTAATTATCGTCGGTGGTATTGTTGGCGGCTTTTTTACGCCAACCGAAGCTTCGGTTATAGCCGTGCTTTATTCGGTCATCCTGGGGGGGCTTTTTTACCGAACCATCGGTTTTCATAATATCCCATCGATTTTATTTAACTCTGCCAAGTTCGCAGCCATGTCGTTGTTTTGCATTGGCACAGCTTCGGCTTTCGGGTGGATTTTGGCTTATTTCAAGATCCCTTTAGCGGTTGTTGAAGTACTGGCGCCCTACGGTGTTGGGCCGACCAGCACAGGTTTGATTGTCGCTGGCTCGTTTCTATTAATCGGCATGTTTATCGACGCCATCCCGGCGATTATTATTCTGGGCACCGTGCTGTGGCCATTGGCTGAAGCCTCTCATATGCATCCCATTCACTTCGCGATCATCGGTGTTATTTCACTGGCTTTCGGTTTGGTGACGCCGCCCTATGGGCTTTGCCTTTTGATAGCCTGTAAGATTGGCGATATTAAGGTTAAGCAGGCGCTCCGCGATGTGGCGATTGTATTGATGCCGATGTTTGGCGTCTTGCTGATTGTTATCTTTTTTCCGGAATTGATTCTCGCCTTGCCGAAACTGCTGATGGCAAAATTTATTTGACCGCACAATGAACACACTCGAAAAACAAGTCGCGCGAGAACTCGAAGAGGATATCATTTTCGGCCGTCTGCAACCTGGAACGCGACTTCGAGAGGATGCTCTGCTCGAACGTTTTGGCGGCACCCGCCATTTCATTCGCCAAGCGTTGACGCGGCTTGAGCGAGCCGGGATTGTTACCCGTGAACGCAATCGGGGCGCCAAGGTCCGGTCTTTTACCTCGGCAGAGGTGAGACAGGTTTATGATGTGCGGGAGTTGTTACAGCGCCAAGCCGCTTTGAACATCCCGCTGCCCGCTCCCCCGTCAGTGGTCAGCAAGCTGCAGGAAATTAACGAAAAATACCGAGAATGCA
>CAJXJM010000422.1 GCA_913054205.1 uncultured Rhodospirillaceae bacterium | reverse complement strand
AGATGATATTGAAAAGTTAATGGTGCTGTCCGGTGTGAAGCAATTCCCGATGCGAGTAAAATGCGCAACCCTGGCGTGGCACACAATGAACGCAGCGGTACACGGCGAAGCAGCCACCTCCACTGAATAACACGAAGGAACGAAAGTAAGATTATGGAAGAAGATAACATGCCTCCGGCATATACACCTGGAATAGGACCTCATGGACCAACCGGCTCACCTGGATTTGGTGCACCGATGGAAGGTGGCGGACTAGATCCGGAAATATTGGAAAATGGTGGTCTGGTCGGAAAAGCAGGCGAACCGAAAGATGAAGGCAAAGCAGTGCCATCTGAAGAAGCCGTCGCAGATGCGCTGCGCACTGTGTATGATCCGGAAATTCCGGTGGATATCTATGAGTTGGGTCTGATCTACAAAATGGATTTTGCTGAAAACGGTAACCTAAAGATCGATATGACACTAACCGCGCCGGGCTGCCCGGTGGCTGGTATTTTGCCGCAGCAAGTCGCTGACGCCGCCGCCTCAGTCGACGGTATCGGCGAAGTCGAAGTGTATCTCGTTTGGCAGCCGGCTTGGGATATGGAAAAAATGTCGGAAGACGCTAAGCTCGCGCTCGGCTTCTTTTAGGCTATATTATTGAAGTCGTTTATTTTAGAGGGTAGAATCACATAATGAACGCCAATGCACCACAGAGTAATCAAATTACGTTAACGGACGCCGCGGTAAACCGCGTCAAATCCTTGATGGAAAAATCAGATGAGCCGGTCCTGGGCCTGCGCGTTGGCGTGACGACAATGGGCTGCAATGGCCACAGTTATGTCGTCGAATACGCCAAAGAGAAAAAACCGCTTGAAGATGAAATACACCAAGATGGCGTGACCATTTTTGTTGATCCTTTGGCGATGATGTATATTTTCGGTGCCACCATGGATTACGTTGAGGACAAAATGCAGTCGAGCTTCGTCTTCGATAATCCCAACGAGACCGGTCGCTGTGGCTGCGGTGAATCTTTCAGCGTCGGATAATTCCAGAACAACCATGCCAAAAATTACGTTTGTAGACCCGAACGGTACAGCAATCGAGGTCGATGCACCGCTTGGAAAATCTGTGTTGGATATCGCGCAAGCCAACAACATCGATATCGAAGGGGCCTGTGAAGGCTCGCTTGCCTGCTCAACCTGCCATGTCATTGTTGAGCCTGAATGGTACGACAAACTCCGGCCGGCCGAAGAAGAGGAAGAGGATATGCTCGACCTCGCTTATGGATTAACCCGGACATCGCGGCTGTGCTGTCAGATATTAGTGACTGAGGAGCTTGATGGGTTAAAAGTGAACTTGCCCACCGAAACCCATAATATGATGTTATGAACCTGCTGGAGCGATTAAAAGCAGACAATCAGGCTGATTGGAACGCTTATATCGGCCACGATTTTGTGACGAAGTTGGCGGACGGCACGCTACCCGAAGCGAGTTTCAAACACTACCTCGGCCAGGATTATCTGTTTTTGATCCAATTTGCCCGCGCTTATGCCTTGGCGGCCTATAAATCCGAGAGCTTGGCCGATATCAGGCAAGCCGCCGGTGGTCTTGCAGTTATCCTTGATCTTGAAATGGATCTGCATGTAAAGTTCTGTGCGGATTGGGGATTGAGCGAAACAGATATGGAAGCGCTGCCGGAAGCTCAAGAAACCATGGCTTACACTCGGTATGTGTTGGAAAAAGGCCTCGCTGGTGATTTATTAGATCTGCATGTCGCCCTCGCGCCGTGTATAATCGGCTATGCTGAAATTGGGGCCGCCTTAAAAGATAAGACCGCCGATAATCTCGCCGATAATCCCTATGGCGCGTGGATTGAAATGTACGCCTCAAACGACTATCAAGAGCTCGCCGCCGCCGAAATTGAGCAGCTTGATAGCCTGATGGCATCGCGCGGCGGCGAAGGGCGCTTTACGACGCTCTCAAAAACCTTTAATCAGGCGACCCGATTGGAAATTGGATTTTGGCAAATGGGTTTGGATGTAAGTTGAATTTGAACCACAAAGTGCACAAAGCAAACCGTCATTCTGGCCCACGATAATTTATGGCCAGAATCCAGAATATCTAAAAACGACTACGGCAGTGGTCGGATGAAAAACTGGACCCTGGATCAAGTCCAGGGTGACAAGTAAGTGAAAAATGAAAATATTGGCAAAAAATGACAAACAGTCTTGGCATAGATAAAGACCCAAAAGATACCCGCGTCGTTGTTGCGATGTCGGGCGGTGTCGATAGCTCTGTGACAGCGGCGCTTCTCCACGAGGAGGGCTACGACGTCATTGGCATCACGTTGCAGCTGTTTGATTACGGCAATGCGGTGGCGCGCCCCGGGTCCTGTTGCGCCGGCCAGGATATTTATGATGCCCGCCGAGTTGCCGATACTAAAGGCTTTCCGCATTACGTTTTGGATTACGAAGACAGGTTCCGCGAAGACGTCATGGAAGACTTCGCCGATACCTATCTCGCCGGAGAGACGCCGATCCCTTGCGTGCGTTGCAATCAGACGGTGAAATTTCGCGATCTCGTTCAGCGTGCCAAAGATCTCGAAGCCGACGTCTTGGCAACCGGTCACTACGTCCAGCATGTTGATGGTGCCAAGAAAGCCGAAATGCACCGCGGCGCCAATGATCTCAAAGATCAGAGCTACTTCCTCTTCGCAACAACGCAAGATCAATTGGAATTTTTGCGCTTTCCGTTGGGCGCCATGACCAAGGATGAAACCCG
>CAJXJM010000421.1 GCA_913054205.1 uncultured Rhodospirillaceae bacterium | reverse complement strand
GGTTTTCTTTATTCTGTTGTGCAGCAACAGGAACTCAAAATATGAAAACGAATTTTCAATTTATCTCGGCTTTATTTCTAATTTTAACCTTCACGTCCGGCAGCGCCTATGCTGAGGCAGGAACACCGATCAAGTCGGCTATGTCTTGCTGACTCAACCCCATCATAATCCGGCGTTCGCGGATGCGAGCTCCAACATACTTATCAGTTTCAGTGGGACGATTATTAGATTTTCTCACGGGATCCATTGTTATACCAAACTTCATCATCTATTTAACTATAAGGAGGGGCTGACTCAAAGATTGTTAGTCCAAACTTAAATTCAATGTTAAATTTTAACCTAAGATTGAAATTACATACTCCCATACCTCATTTTTGGCTTTATGAGCTCAAATGTGCCGGTATTCCCTAGAGTTGAATCGGGAATTTCCAGTAGGTCTTGTTACCTAAAAACCGCGCCCAACTCACTAATTTGATAGAAAAATGTGCTATTTCAGAACATATTATCCTGATGTGGTTAGATGTCGTTGATCTTCAGGAGTTTTATGCCGACCCGTTGGGCCGTGTAGCGCGGCGTATGATTGGACGACATCTTCGCGAAATCTGGCCAGATGTTTCTGGAATGAGTGTGCTTGGGATCGGATTTGCGACACCCTATTTAAATGCGTTTCGGGGCGAGGCCAGTCGGGTCATCGCCGCCATGCCTGCCTCGCAGGGCGTTCTTCATTGGCCTCATGAAGGCCCTGGGCAAACCATTTTGACGGATGAAGCGGAATTGCCGCTGCCCGATCTCTCCATAGACCGGGTAGTATTAGTTCATGCAGTGGAATGCAGCGAATCCATCCGGCCAATGATGCGCGAAATTTGGCGTGTATTGTCCGGCAGCGGTCGCCTGATAATCATCGCTCCCAACCGGCGCGGTATATGGGCAAGACTAGAGCGCACACCCTTTGGATTCGGGCGCCCTTACAGCCAAACTCAACTCACTCGGCTTCTACGTGACACTATGTTTACGCCGGTCGCAAAACGTGCGGCTCTCTACGTACCCCCGAGTCGTTCTAGAATGGTAATATCCTCTGCACCTGTTTGGGAGAATGTCGGCCGGCGTTGGTTGAGGGCTGTCGGTGGCATCATTTCTATTGAGGCCAGCAAGCAAATATATGCTGCAACGCCGACGCTAAAGACCTCGAAACGACGTGGCTATGTAATTGTGCCCAACCAATAGTCGGCTGAAATTTTTATGATTTTTTGAGGAAGAAAACCGCCTGCTCGCCTCTTAGATTGGCGAAACGCATTCCGGAATCACCAATTTGCCGTGCCTGGCCTCGACGATCGAGGGCATACCCTTTTTCGATCTGGATGCCTAACATGCTGCACAGCGCGACGAAGTCCTTGATTGTGCAAAAATGAATGTTCGGGGTGTCATACCAATTGTAGGAAAGCAATTTTGTTTGAGGCATCCGGCCGCCAAATAACAATCCGGCGCGCACGCGCCAATAGCCGAAATTCGGAAATGAAACAATGGCGTGTTTGCCAATGCGGACAAGATTGGCCAGCACGTTATGGGGTTCACGCGTCGCCTGGAGAGTTTGACCGAGCACGACATAGTCAAAAGCATGATCCGGGTAATCGTCGAGATCCTGATCTGCATCTCCTTGGATCACCGAAAGTCCCGCAGATACGCAGGCGTTCACACCTTCTTTGCTGAGCTCGATCCCTCGGCCATCAACTTTCTTTTCATGGTTCAGATAATCCAATAGCTCGCCATCACCGCAACCGACATCAAGCAGGCGGCTGCCAGGCTCGACCATTTCAGCAATCAATTGGAGATCGACGCGGATTAACCGCTTTTGCTGTTCCGTCATCATTTGTCGACCGATCCATAACGCTCGGCAGCGCCTTTAAGAAAACCTGAAAGCACTTTCCAGAACTCTGGTTCTTCCAACAGAAAAGCATCATGGCCTTTATCAGACTCAATCTCGGCAAAACTAACATTTGCAGCCACCGCATTAAGCGCTTTGACGATGGCGCGACTTTCAGCCGTTTGATACAGCCAATCACTGGTAAACGAAATAACGCAAAAACGCGTCTCAACGTCCCGAAAAGCTTCGGCTAAAACGCCATCACCATGTCGCTCAGCAAGATCAAAATAATCCATCGCCCGCGTGATATAGAGATAGGAGTTGGCATCAAAACGATCCACGAACGTACTGCCTTGATGGCGCAAATAACTCTCCACCTGAAAGTCGGCATCAAATCCAAAAGAAACCGCGTCGCGATCCTGCAACCGCCGGCCAAATTTATTTTGCAGTGCCGGCTCAGACAAATACGTAATATGCGCAATCATCCTTGCAATCGCCAATCCGCGGTGCGGTCGGCCATCTTGATTAAGATAGTCGCCGCCAAGCCAATCTGGATCGGCCATAATTGCCTGACGACCAACTTCATGGAAGGCGATGTTTTGCGCTGAATGATGCGAAGCCGTCGCGATAGGCACGGCAGAGAACAGTCGCTCAGGATAGGCTGCAGCCCATTCCAACACCTGCATACCGCCCATGGAGCCACCGATGGCACAAAACAGCTGATCAATGCCCAAGTGATCCAAAAGCAACGCCTGGGCCCGGACCATGTCGGAAACAGTGATCACCGGAAAATCCAGCCCCCATGGCTTACCTGTTTCAGGATTTATTTCCTTTGGTCCCGTTGTCCCCATACATCCACCGAGGATATTCGGACACAGCACAAAATATCTATTGGTGTCGATA
>CAJXJM010000420.1 GCA_913054205.1 uncultured Rhodospirillaceae bacterium | reverse complement strand
CGGTTTTTAGAATGGTTTCGCTGATGGCGGGCGCTGGAATTTTGGTGTCTTCAGTCATGATTGATCTTCCCATTTTTTCAAGGAAGAATTATAAGGGCGTCTAACCCCAATCACAAAGAACTTGTCGCTAAATGTTCAATAAATGGACAGGTGAATGGAGGTGGCACCACTCTCCAGATTGCCGAAGAATATTCGGTTCTACAGCGAATTAAGCAACCATTCTAACGGTTTAGTGGAGGCGTCGATCTTTGCCATTGAGCGTGCTGATTTGACGCTGCTCGACTTTTTCACGGCGATCTTCGCCGATATCACAGACGAAGCTTGGATTTCGCCGCGTCGTGTAGATCACACTGTCATTGCATTGGCGTTTCAGATAGTTCTCTTCAAACGATTTGAGATCGCCGGCGCTTTCAAATAAAGACGCGATGATCATTTTTTTTTGCACCGGGCATTCACCATAGCCCTTCATACGAAATTGACCTGAAAGTTTTGCGCTCGCCCACATGAAGAGGTCATTTATATCCTCTTCCAGGATAAAATAGCGTCCGTATAACATCTGGCCCATCAGATGATTCCCCTTATAAATTCATGGTATACTGCTCTAACCTATTGAGAAATATACCTAAATTACAAAACGAGACTCTTACTATGATTAAATGTTCATTTTATAAAACTATTTTATTCACTTTTAGGAGCATAAGGGAACTAGGGAATACCGACGAGTTCTAATTTACCCAACACACCTTTTAATAGCACTGAGCACTTTTTTGGCATTTTCTGGGCGCGCACCTTCGCCCATAACGCCAATCCGCCACAATTTTCCGGCAAACGGTCCAAGTCCTGCGCTGATCTCGATATTATGATCATCGAGTAATTTGCCGCGCACAGCGCCATCGTCGATTCCTTCCGGCAGCAATATTGTTAGAAGCTCAGGCAATCTGATATCAGCGTCAACCAGCATCGAAAAGCCCATCTCCTCCATCCCGGCAACGATTATTTCTGAAGTTGCTTTATGGCGTGCCCAGACATTCTCCAGTCCTTCCTAAACGACACGCCGGAGCGCTTCGTGGAGTCCCATCAATGCATTGACCGGTGCAGTGTGATGATAGGTTCGGGCCCCACTTTTTGCATCCCCTTGCCAGTATGCGGCAACCAGTGACAAATCGAGCAGCCAACTTTGAACCGGGGTTTCGCGGTCGAGGGTTTTTTGCACAGCTTGATCGCTAAACGTTACCGGTGACAGGCCGGGAGGACAGGAGAGGCATTTCTGCGTGCCGGAATAAACCGCATCGGCGCCCCAAACATCGATGTTGACCGGCACGCCGCCGAGCGAGGTGACGGTATCAACAATGCTCATCGCACCGGCGTCTTTGGCGAGGCGGCAAAGCGTTGCCGCATCAGAAAGCGCGCCTGTTGAGGTTTCAGCGTGCACAAATCCAACCACTTTGACGTCCGGGTTGGCTTTAACGGCATCTTCGACTTTGTTGGGATCAACCGCAGTCCCCCAATCGTCTTCGGTGACAATGACCTCAGCACCAGCGCGCCGTGTAACTTCCGCCATCCGGGTGCCGAACACACCATTAATTGCAATGATGACTTTGTCGCCCGGTTCAACAATATTATTGACGCAGGCTTCCATGCCCAAAGAACCCGGACCAGAAACCGGAAACGTCATGGCATTGCCGGTCTGGAACACGTAGCGCAACATGTCTTTGAGCTCATCCATCATTGCAACCATCGCCGGATCAAGGTGACCGATTGTGGTTTGCGACATCGCGTTTAAGACATCCTCATGGACGCGAGATGGACCTGCACCCATCAAAAGGCGGTCAGGCGACTGAAAGGCATCTACTAAAGGCGGTTCATTTTTGAGTTCTTGTGACACTGTTTGTTGTTCCTACTGGTTGGCTTTAATTTTTAAGGATTTATAAGCATCAAATCGGCTTTGTCACGAAATTTAGTCGCGATCATTTTTCGCGCACTAAAAGGAACCCACTATCAAAAATGCGTTAACCGTTGAGTGCCTGATTGTGCCACCTAAAAGCATCCTGTATGACATTTGTATAAGTTTTTAGAAACCAGGAGAGCGATATGAGTCTAGAAGAAGGTCTCGCCAAACTCCGCGAAGCCAGTGCAGGGAAAATTCCCGAAGAAATTCGCACAAAAATGGGTGCTGCTACCCAAGCGTTACGCGAATCCGGCATCATGGACGGCATTATAAAAGTGGGGGATACGCTCCCAGCTTTTAATTTACCAAATTCAAAGGGTGAAATGGTCAGTTCCGCTGATCTGCTTGCCAAAGGAAATCTGGTTGTCACCATTTATCGTGGCCATTGGTGACCTTACTGTAATGCAGAGCTGTATGCTTTGCGTGACATTGTAGAAGATTTGAACGGCTTAAATACGACCATGGTGGCAATCTCGCCGCAAAATCAGGACAAAAATGATGAACTGGTTGAAAAGCACAAATTGAATTTTGATTTGCTGCGCGATGAAGGCAATGCCTATTGCAATGAATTGGGTATCGTCTTTGAAGTCGCTGACGAAATTAAAGAGATCTATGGCGGTTTCGGGATAGATCTGCCGACCTCAAATGGTGGAGACAGTTGGACTTTGCCGATGCCGACGCGCCTTGTTGTTTCGCAAGACGGTATTGTGCGGGCAGCCGACGTCGATCCGAATCATACCGCTCGACCGGAACCGCAAAAGACGGTTGATGACGTGAAAGCGATCTGAGCGAATTTACAGAATGTTTAAAAAAAGGCC
>CAJXJM010000419.1 GCA_913054205.1 uncultured Rhodospirillaceae bacterium | reverse complement strand
CTGGCTACCATGCAGGGATTGTCATACGCAACGCGCTGTTCAGGATGCCTGCCAAGTTGCCGGCGGGCACCAATTTACCCATATCGCTGGCTACCATGCAGGGATTGTCATACGCAACGCGCTGTTCAGGATGCCTGCCAAAGTCAATTTGGCAGCTTATCCATGGGTGACTTATACATCGCCAGAACTCGCTCAAGTCGGACTGACCGAGCAAGCCACGCGCGATAAAAATCTAGACATTCGCGTGATCAAATGGCCGTTCTCGGAAAATGATCGCGCTGTCACGGAAGGCCATACCGATGGTTTTATTAAAGTTATCGCGACACCAAAAGGCCACGTTTTAGGTGCCACTATCGTCGGGTCTAAGGCGGGTGAGCTCATTCAAACCTGGGGGCTGGCAATCAGTTCCAAGCTTAAAATCAGTAAAATAGCCGGAATGATTTCACCTTATCCAACCTTGGGTGAAGCCAATAAACGTGCGGCCGGCGAATTTTATAAAGACTCTTTGTTTAGCAGTAGAACCCGTAAATTTGTGAAGTTTCTCGCCAAATTTGGCTAGGATAGAACTAGGTGTAGTCTCAGCTTTTTGGCTGGTGTAGGCTAAGTATTATGGCCGATGTTCCAGATCATCCAAAACAGCCCATATTAGGCAGCCTGTCTGCGAGGCTGCTTCTGCTGACGCTCGTCTTTGTGATGTTGGGTGAGATTTTGATTTACGCGCCGTCGGTTGCTCGGTTTCGAAAAGTGTATCTGGAAGAGCGCATTGCCTCCGCCCATCTTGCGACTTTGGCGCTGGAAGACATTGGCGCGCGTAATGTCAGCCCGCAAATGCAACAACGCCTGCTCAAACATACCGACACCTATAATATTGTCTTGCGCCAGCCAACGCGCAGCATCTTTGTTTTAGGGCCGGGAAAACTGCCGACAGTAGACGTCACCTTTGATTTGCGCGAGCCGGTGTTCTTCGGCTGGATCATTGATGCCTTCGAAGTCATTTTGCAGCCAAAAAATAGAGTGATGCGGATTATCGGTGCATCGCCGAAGGACGCTGCTGTCACTGTTGAAGTGATGATCGACGAGCAGCCGATGCGCGTTGCGATGTTGGATTTTTCCTGGCGCATCCTGGGCCTTTCAATTTTTATATCTTTGATAGCGGGTGGTTTGGTTTATTTGTCGTTGCAATGGTTGATGGTCAGACCCATGCGGCGGATCACCAAGAGTATGGAACAGTTCCGCGCCGACCCCGAAAATGAACGAGCGGATATTGTCCGCAGCAACCGCGGCGATGAAATCGGAATTGCCGAGCGCGAACTTCGAGTGCTGCAACGCGAAGTGCGGCTGGCCATGCGACAGCGCCGAAGACTGGCTGCCCTCGGTGCCGCGATTGCAAAAATTAATCACGATCTTCGCAATTCTTTGACGACTGCGATGCTCGTTTCCGATCGCTTGACCGGCAGCGAAGACCCCGTTGTTAAACGTCTCTTGCCCAAATTGTTTAATGCCATCGATAAGGCAGTTAATCTTTGCTCGCAGACACTTAACTTTGCCCGCCAAGGCTCGCCCTTGTTGAGCCCAAGTTGTTTTCCGCTTCGAGATTTGATTGAGGAGGTCGATAGTGCTGTAACCTCGTCAGATCTTGGCAAAAATGGCACGCGCTGGGTAAACGAGGTAGACCGTGAGTTGCTGGTGGAGGCTGATCGAGAACAGTTATTTCGCGTGCTTAATAATTTGGCTAGGAACTCCATACAGGCCGGGGCAAATACGATAACGGTCGCGGTTGCGCCAAAACCTGAAAACGCGGTCTGCATTAAAGTGCAAGACGATGGGCCGGGTTTATTAGATGAAGCGAAAGAAAATTTGTTTACGCCTTTCGCTGGCTCGACCAAAGCGGATGGCACGGGGTTAGGTCTGGTGATTGCCCGCGACGTCATGCGTGCTCACGGTGGTGATCTCAATATTTTAAAAACAGATGAGACCGGCACGATCTTTGGCATCGAACTGCCAGAAAAAATTAAAGAAGGGGCTTCGCTTTGGTATTGAGATGAGATTTATCGCAACAATACTGGTTCTGATAATGTGTCTGGGTGTTGGTCATCCTGCTTTCGCCTTTGGCGCGCCAAAATCTGAGCTCTGGGGCCGCTGGATCAAACATGATCCCAAATCAAAAATAACGATTGATCACCAGGTTTGGGCTGAGTTTCTGAAAAAATATTTAGTCGTTAATGAGGATGGCATCAATCGTCTGGCCTATGATCGTGTCAGCTCAAAAAGTAAAGACGCGTTAGAACGTTATTTGGTCGCGCTGGAAAACACAAATGTCGATACTCTCGCACGACCCGAACAACGCGCATACTGGATTAATCTCCACAATGCTCTCACTATTAAAGTGGTGCTGGATCACTATCCGGTGGAAACCATCCAAGATATCGATATTTCACCCGGCTTTTTTGAAAGTGGACCCTGGGGCAAAAAACTTTTAAAGATCCGAGGGGAAAGACTCAGCCTAAACGATATCGAGCACCGAATCCTGCGACCCATTTGGCAGGACCCCCGCATACATTACGCCGTTAACTGTGCGTCTTTCGGCTGTCCGAATTTATTGCCGAAACCTTTCGAGGCAACACGCATGAACCAGCAACTGGATACGGCAGCGCGAGATTTTATCAATCATGATCGGGCGGTGTGGTTTGATGGGGATGATCTGGGTGCCTCCAGTATCTACAAATGGTTTTCTGAAGATTTTAGCGGAAATGATCGCAATATCCT
>CAJXJM010000418.1 GCA_913054205.1 uncultured Rhodospirillaceae bacterium | reverse complement strand
CGGCTCTTACGCATAAGTCCCATGATAACC
This sequence comes from uncultured Rhodospirillaceae bacterium, assembly GCA_913054205.1. GTDB lineage: Bacteria > Pseudomonadota > Alphaproteobacteria > Rhodospirillales > UBA2165 > TMED23. The sequence goes on along the minus strand of CAJXJM010000418.1, from coordinate 2,753 downwards.
CCAAAATCGAGTTATCTGGGTCAGCTCCTTAAATTTTCTGAGTACGCTATCTATTACGGGATGGCACACATCATAGAATGTGTCCACGTGGAGTCGTAAAATTGGGTTCAGTACACAGTCTTTATCTTTATAAACTTGCCCGTGATAAGTCGCCCGAGGGCCAGCGGACATTTGCCAAATCGATATCGGATGTCTTCCTTGAATACCACCCAAGCTTGAGTAAGCGTGAACGTCGATTGATGTATGAAATATTACAGCAGACCGTTCACCAAGCCGAAATGGGTATCCGAAAAAATGTCAGCGAACGTCTTGCTCGGATTGAAGGGGTGCCAAGAGAACTTGCCAAAATATTGGCCAATGATGAGATCGAAGTCGCTTTCCCAATTATTTCGATGAGTGATGCTTTGTTAGATGAAGATCTGGTCGAGATCATTCATAACCGCTCGGTCGAGCATCAACTGGCGATTACCAAAAGACCAATGGTGAGTGAGCTTGTCTCTGACGCGATTGTTGAATATGGCGAAGAAGATGTTATCCGCAGTCTGCTGCTTAACCCAAATTCGAAAATTTCGAGCACGACTGTCGAATATCTGGTTGAAGAGTCGCGTCGCCTGACCGAACTTCAAGAACCAATTCTACGCCGTGAAGATCTCAGCCAGGAGCTGTGCGAGCGGATGTTTACCTGGGTGTCTTCGGCTCTTCAACAATACATCCAGGAAAATTATGATCTCGATCCTGAATTTGTCAGAAGTGTTGTTGAAGACGCGACCAATGAAGAGAAACAAGCCAAGCCCAAGAATGCTGGCAAACGCGCACTAGAAGAAAGATTGATCGAAGAGCTAGAGGAAGACGGCCAGTTGGAACCGGAAACCATGGTGCGCATCCTTCAAGATGGCGATGTGCGGCTGTTTATCGCCATGTTCCAACGCTACACCGGCCTCACCGATAAAATGGTTTTGGAAATGCTGCAAGACCGAGACGGCACCGGGCTGGCCATTGCCTGTAAAGCGGCTCAATTGGAAAAACCGATTTTCTCTTCGATTTATGCGCACAGCTACAAGGCCAACAGAGACGGTGTGAAAATCCGCCGCCAAGAGATCAATAAAATGCTCGGCCGTTATGATTTAATGTCCGAACAGGCTGCGGCGAAAGTCGTTACTCGTTGGCACGAAAACGTTGCTTATAAAGACGCTATCCGGGAACTGGAGCTGTAGGCGCGTTTTTCAAAATTATCCGTCATGCCTGTTGAGGTGGGAAAATTACTTCTTGCCTTTTTCTTTGTGTTTTATTGGCGCTAGGCTTGCAGGTGATTAACGAACCCTATAAAAATCGCCTCAACAAGATAGCCATTTGAAAGCACCAAAGATGCGCGCAGAAATCGAGAGCCAAGTCAGCGAAATCCAGCAGTCCGTTGAACTGTTGAGGAGGCGTCTTTGACTATGACAATGCTGTCAGGCGTGTCGAAGAATTAAACTCTTTCACCGAAGATCCAAAATTCTGGGATAATCCGACCAAAGCTCAAGGTTTGGTGCGCGAGCGCACGAAGCTTGAAAATGGCATTACCGCTGTTGATGAAATCACCAATGATTTAAACGATAATGTAGAGCTTCTTGAACTTGGCGAGGTCGAAGGCGATCAAGATGTTGTCGGCGAAGCCGAAGCCGCCATTAGCGCACTTAACGGCAAGGTTGAAAAAGCGCGTATCCAGGCTTTGCTTTCCGGTGAAGCGGACGGCAATGATTGTTATTTAGAAATTCATCCGGGCGCCGGCGGTACCGAAGCACAAGATTGGGCTTCGATAATGCTGCGCATGTATACCCGCTGGGCTGAAAGCCATGGTTATAAGGTGGAATGGCTGGAGGAAAGCGCGGGTGAGGAAGCCGGCATAAAATCCGTGACACTTCGGATTAACGGCACCGACGCTTATGGATGGCTGAAAACCGAAAGCGGCGTGCATCGATTGGTGCGTATTTCGCCGTTTGATTCAAGTGCCCGCCGTCATACAAGTTTTGCATCGGTTTGGATTTATCCGGTGATCGACGATAATATCGATGTCGAGGTTGAAGAAAAAGATTTGCGGATCGACACCTACCGGGCATCCGGTGCCGGCGGCCAACACATCAACAAGACCGATTCTGCCATCCGCATCACGCATCTTCCCACCGGTATTGTCGTGCAATGTCAGAACGACCGCTCTCAGCACCGCAACCGCGCCGCTGCCTATGACATGCTGCGCGCTCGGCTGTATGAAGCCGAACTGCAAAAACGTGAAGACGCGGCACAAGCCGAGCATGATGCTAAAACCGATATCGGTTGGGGCCATCAGATCCGATCCTACGTCCTGCAGCCCTATCAGATGGTCAAAGATCTCCGCACAGAATTAGAAACATCGAATACCCAAGCCGTTTTGGATGGTGATCTCGATGATTTTATGGCCGCCGCCCTCGCCGCCAAGATCGAGAGCGAGTAATTTGGTATCCGGTACCTTCTAAAAAAGGTAATGAATTCAAGGGGTCAGATTAGCGGGCGGCAATCGGCTCGTAGTAATCTGTGCTGAGGCCGGCTTGCGCGCGTGCATTGGTGGCGAAAGGCGGTTTGAGCCGTCCTTTGAAATATTTTTTCACCAATGCCTGATAGGTTGTGGTGGGCTCTAAATGTTGGCGCGCACACAAAAATTCAAACCAGCGCACACCGGCGGCGACATGGGCGATTTCTTCTTTCGCGATGGTCTGCAAAATATCTGCGGCCGCGTC
>CAJXJM010000417.1 GCA_913054205.1 uncultured Rhodospirillaceae bacterium | reverse complement strand
GCGCGGCGATGGGGACAATGACGATCAATCAGGCCATAGGTGCCGCTTCTGTCTTTATACAGGACGAGGTCTTCTCCCATCAGGCGAACCGGACGAGTTGTTTTTTCATCGAACTCGGAGGCAGCACCAATCGGCATCCAGTAACGGCGCAGTAGTTCGCCCATCGGCGTTCCAGCACCAACGTTCATCAACAATTCGTTTCTTTCTTGCTCAAGCATTAAGACCTTCTCCCCGCCTCTAATTGCTTTTCAGCATATTTTCGTAATCGCCGCCCATGACATCACTGACAGGTTTACCTTCTTGAACAGCCGCCGCCATTGCAGCTTCCTTGGCCTGAATTTCCTCAGCTTTATCAAGAATGTCGTTTTCATGCGCTTTTGGTACAAACACAACGCCGCTGCCATCCGCCAGAACGAGGTCGCCAGGATGAACAGCGACGCCGCCAACTTCGATCTCTATATTCCAATCATGTTCGGCAATGCGGCCACGCGCTGTAAACGGTGTCGCAGTCCTGGCAAAAACCGGATAATCGACATCTCGGCTTTCATCAGCGTCTCGCGCCGGACCATCAACAATAGTGCCGGACAGCCCTTTGGCAGCCGCAGCAGTCGAAAGAATACCGCCCCATCCTGCAGCAATGTCGGTCGTGTGATTTTCAACGACGATGACATCGCCCGGCTCCGCTGCATCAACTGCAGAGGAGCAAAGATGCTTTTTTGGGATGTCCGGGCTGGCCGCGCCGAGCTTGACGGTTTGCACTCGCCCGGCAATGCGTTTCAACACAGAAATTGTACTCAGTCCCATAACAGTGCCTCTTAGCTCCAGCGCATCCAGAGCATCAGACACTGCACAGGTATCAATTTTTCTCAAACGCTCAACAGCTTTATCCGACATCGAGATTAAACACCTTCTTAGCATTGCCCGAAAAAATCATTTCACGATCCGCATCACTGAGGAAATCAATTTCATGGAAATAGGGCTGAATGTCATCCATTTCCCGCCCCGTATCTGGGTTTATCTTAGAGCCGACGCCCGGACATTCCGCGCCAAATAAAGCGCGTTCCGGTCCAACAACCTTCAGCAGCAACTCTATCGCATCTTTGGTGTAGAGGACTGTATCGAAGTAGAGCTTGTGCATGCCATCGATAAAGCGATCACCCTCGGGACGGCGCATGGAGCCCGCCTGGAAACGTCCAAGCTGATACGGCATCGCTCCGCCGCCATGCGAAATGACGATCTTCAAATCAGGGAAGTCTTTAAAAACATCAGAATTGATAAGACCGAATACGGCCGTTGTTTCTTCATTGATAAAACGCAGCGAATACGGCTCCCGCGGAGATCTTGAGCCAGTACCGTGAATATGCGCCGGCACATCCAACTCGCAGAGTTTCTCATACAAAGGATACCAATATTTATCGCCGAGCGCCGGTGGATGCGTACCACTGTTTTCATAGGGATCAGGATTGAGCAGCGTTCCTTTAAATCCTAGCTCGTTGACGCAGCGCTCCAATTCATTGATTGCAATATCAAGTGGTTCACCGGCAACTGTCGGGATACCCGCAATGCCAATAAATCGATCCGGATAAAGGTGGGTTTCGCGGTAAATGCTGTTGTTCACTTCCTCGTGGAACCATTGAACCAAAATAGCTTGCGATTCACTGTGCATCAATTGGAAGGGACGCGGCGAGATCAACTGTATGTCGGTGCCGACTTTGTCGATGTAAGGCAGATGGGGATGCGGGAAAGCTTCTTTGTGTTCTTCAACGGCGTAGCGAATTTGATCGTCGGTGACGTTGACCTTGCCGCGACCGTGCGCACCACGATGTGACAGCAAGGATGCCTTATACGCCCATAGCTCTACTGGCGCACTCACATGAGCATGACAATCAATGATCATTATATTTCTCCCTGAATTCTATTCCCTAAATTAAGTTTTCCATTTCCGCTTTTTGCGGTTTTACTTTTTTAACAACAAATAGGCCCGTTTGCGGCCTTCTTACTATCTTCCGGAAAAGCCACTGCCCGAATACTGGAAAGATGAGCTACCATCAGTTTTCTGGCTGAGTCAGAATCGCCTTCTTCAATCATGGCGAAAAGTTTTTGATGAACTTTAAAAGTATGGGCGGCAATTTCGCGTTTGGCACGCTTTGCTCCTTGCGGCCAGATGACGTGGCGCAACGCTTTAAATTGAGCAACCAGCGCGCGGTTCCCAGAAGCCTCAACGATGGCCAGATGGAATCTTTGTCCGGATTTTGTGAATTCTGCCGGATCATCCAACACTGCCTCGGCCTCATCCAGCAATTCTTGGAGCTCTTCGATATGTTCTTTGCTTCGGTTGAGCGCCGCAAATTCAGCTGCCGTGCTTTCGATCGCAACCTGCACATCGAGGATTTCATGCTCGGTTACGCCGGCGAGTTTGAACTGAATGGCCAGTGCATCCGAAAAATGATCAAGATTGCCTTCAGCTATCCTGGCACCGCCGCCGGCACCAACTCTAATCTCAACAATGCCCATCGTCTCCAACGTACGAAGTGCATCGCGGACAGTGATTCGGCTGACATCAAATTGTCGGGCCAAATCTTTTTCAGAGCCAATGAGATCGCCGGTCTGAAATTTTCCTGCAAATAAGGCTTCCCGAACTTGCTCGACGATTTGGTTCGCCACCGAATTTGCTCGAACAGGCGCCCAAGCGGGTGTCGACATCTTTTGAACGCTTTTATCCATTTGGTTCATCCATTTGGAATAATTTTAATTTTCATGTTTATTTTTAATTTCATATAATGATATAA
>CAJXJM010000416.1 GCA_913054205.1 uncultured Rhodospirillaceae bacterium | reverse complement strand
CATTGTTTCATATTAGATATTTGGAATAATTTGGAATAGACGCTCAGGACCATGACACCAAAAACAAAGAAAACAGTCAGATGGGGCTCAACGATATTTTCTCTCGTGTGGATGCTCGCGGTGGGACTCGATCAGTTTGGTGAATTTGGTACGTTCGACTACGGTAGAACCGTTCGGGAAGAACAAATCCAAAAACAATTGAAGACCTGTAAGGGGTCTTTCAAATATCGATACAATTGCAAATCTGCGATTTTGCGCGCTCATGGCCGCGACACCTTTAATTATTGGGGCTCTAAAATTGGTTACACCTTTGGCCCGGCACTCCTCATCTATGTTATTTTTAATCTTTGGCTTCGCCGGGTTGAATGGAATGAAGAAAGAGAACGTCGCCGCCTTCGTCTAATTCGCATGGAAAAGAAGCGCCAAAAAGATAGCCGTGTTGCGACGGAAGAAGGTCGTCAACGTACCTTGGCTGCTCAACGACGCCAGTCCATTCGGACGGCTGAAAAAGATGCGATGCGCCAGGATGTAAATCGCCCGCTCAATGTTATGTTTGTCACCCAGTATGAATTGTTGGTCGAAAAAATGGCACCCAAAGTATTTCCGCTTGGCTACCATCTCATTGCAACAGATCTCAGGGATGTTTTTCTGAGCTACAAAGAAATTGGGTATCATATCATTGTAATTGGGAATGAATTTAAAGGTCCCAAACTTCATCCCAAAGATGTTGGCGATGAAGACTTTCCGGATCTGCCACTACCCGTCACTGCGACGATTGTTAAACTGCGCGAGCGTAAAGACAATGTCCGCGTGGTTAGTTACGCGCCTGAATACAAAGGACTAACAGCAGATCAATTGGCTCAAAAAGCCATTGATATAGGAGCGGATATCGCTATCGGGAAACCGGCGGAAACGCTGGATTTAGTCAATCTATTCGACAGTCTTTTGGAACGTAAAGATTCCGTTCCTGAAACAGGTGAATCAGATGAAGACGATGACGAAGATTATTGATTAGACCGTTACTTTTTACTCATTTTAAAACGCTCTCCGCCAACCTTGCCCAAAAGCTGGCACCAATAGGCAGAACATCATCGTTAAATTTATACAGAGCGCTGTGGAGCGGGTGGTAAATTTCACCTTCCGGCGCGGTCCCTAATCGGACAAAGCACCCTGGCACTTCATTGAGCATAAATGCGAAATCTTCTGACGCCATGGTTGGAGGATAGGCAACATCAATAGCCTCGCTACCGACAACTTCTTCAGCGACACCTAAGGCAACATTGCAACTGGCCTCTTCGTTCACCAACACCGGATAACGATGATCATAGGTGAGTTCAATCGTTGCGCCATGCGCCGCCGCCACCCCTTCCGCAATTCGGCGGATAAGTGGTTCCAGAATTTTTTCGGAATCGACCGCAAAAGACCTCGCGGTGCCGCGCAGTATGGCCCGATCCGGAATGACGTTATCCGCATCGCCCGCATGAAACTGGGTGACACTCACAACAACGCCTTCATTTGGATTAGACGTCCGACTGGAAATTATCTGCAGGGCCTCGACAATGGCCGAGCCGGTGACTATGGGATCGACACCTTGATGAGGCGCTGCCGCATGACAGCCAACGCCGGTGACCACTATTTCAAACAATGCAGCTGAAGCCATACCAGGTCCGGAACCAATGCTTATTTTGCCGGCTTCCATGTTGGGCCAGTTATGCATGCCATAAACTGAATCGACGGGGAATTTTTTGAACAAGCCTTCTTCAACCATAACGCCGCCGCCGCCCGCCATTTCCTCTGCCGGCTGAAAAATGAATTGGACGGTGCCGTTAAATTTTTTTGTCTCGGCGAGATATTTTGCCGCGCCCAGCAGCATCGTCGTATGGCCATCATGTCCGCAGGCGTGCATCTTACCGGCAACCTTAGATTTATACGGTAAATCGTTTTGCTCTTCGATATTCAAAGCATCCATATCCGCACGAAGGCCAATCGATCCGCCTTTTCCATTGACCAAGGTGCCGACAACGCCGGTTTTGGCCAATCCACGATTCACCTCTATGCCAAACTCCGTCAGCTTGTTAGCGACAAAATCTGACGTTTTTACTTCTTCAAATGCTGTTTCGGGATGCTCGTGAAGTTCATGCCGCCATGCGGTCATTTCTTCATGAAAACCTTGGATTTCTTCAAGTATCGGCACTGAATGATTCTCACCTCTAATTTTGAATTGCACTAATATGAACACAGTTTGTACGAACAGGCTTGACTTACTTGGCATTTAGGCCAAATTTCCAATTATAGCCAAGTAAAAACTTAGTTTTTTGGACCACAGCGACGAGGAATCGATAGTCGTGATTGAAACTGTCGTCGACGCGGGCAACGACGCCCTTACGGCGGAAGCACTCGATCCCTTCATTAATATTGAAGAAGAGATCAATCGGCTGCGACGCAAAAAAAATGCCGTCATACTGGCACATTACTACCAAGCGCCTGAAATCCAGGATATTGCCGATTTTGTCGGCGATTCTCTGGACTTGTCTCGCAAGGCAGCCGAGACTGATGCGGATATGATCGCCTTTTGCGGCGTTAAATTTATGGCCGAATGCGCCAAGATTTTAAGCCCTGAAAAAACCGTCGTATTGCCGGATCGGGAAGCAGGCTGTTCATTAGAAGATTCGTGTAAACCTGAAGATTTTAAAAAATTCGTTGAGAAATTTCCAGATCATATTGTACTGTCTTATGTGAATTGCTCCGCAGAAGTCAAAGCCCTATCAGACATAATCGTGACGTCTTCGAACGCG
>CAJXJM010000415.1 GCA_913054205.1 uncultured Rhodospirillaceae bacterium | reverse complement strand
CGCCACGGATTGAGGTTAGGCAGACAAAAAATGCACCGCGACATGCCGGGGAGCCACGCGGCGCAAGAGTTTATTCTTGAGGTAGTATCTTTTTAGGCTGCGAAGTTAATGTCGCTGAGAGCGGCCGGTCCGGGTATAAATCCGCCGAGTACCAGCCACGCCACTATAACACCCAAGCCTAATGCTAGAACCATTGCGATTAACGGGTGGTGAGTAACCTCCGACAAAACCGTATGTTCCGCCTGCATGTAAGACATCTTCTCCTCCGTGAAATTTGGTGCAGCTGCACACGAACTCGGGAGACGTCACCATAGAGCTTTAAAGCACAATGAGATAATTATACGCCACTCGTCCTAAATAAACGATTTTGCTCACAGGAATTTTACCAAAGCTGGTAAAATAAAGTTTACCACAGCTCGGATTAATCAACGTGATAGTGCCCTCTGTTGATGACATTTCGACCTGCGTAAGGCATGATTACGTCCACGTGACATTGGAGAAAAGCGGGGGTCAACCGGTATGGAATGGTTAAAGGCAACGGGGCTTGCAGTGCTCATTACCGTACTTGGGCTCGGTATATTTATTGGCGCTAAGCAATTTTTATCGGGCAGCGAGGCCGATGAAGCAAAAATGCTGGCTCAGCAAAAAGTTAAGATCGCCGCCGCCAAAGATCTGCTTTTAAAATCACCAAATTCCAAGGTCGACCCCGGACAGCTTGCTGCATTGCAACTGTTGCGCAAAGTCGGCGAAAAATTGGACAAACTGAGCCCTGGCTGCATCAATGCAAAGGGTAAGCGCATTAACGATAATTGCGTTTTCTTTTCTAAAATTGATTTGAGTGCCTCTGATGGCAGGAAGCCTTTCATTTTATCCGGCTCAAACCTCTCCGGAGCGAATTTTCTCCAGTCAAACCTCAGTTGGGTGGATTTTAAATCTGCTGATCTCAAGGGTGCCAATTTGAGTGCTGCTAATCTTTACAGGACCAATTTTGAAGGCGCTAATTTATTCCAGGCCAATCTCTCCGGTGCTGATCTTCTTTATACAGAGCTTCTAAATGCAAACATCAGCAGCGCCAACATGGCGGCGGTCAAAAATCTCAGACAGGAACGGCTGAACAGGGCGTGCCTTGGGAATCCCGGGCAGCCGCCATTGAATTTGCCGGCTGGATTAATTCCGCCGACCAAAAAATGCCGCTAGATACAATGGCATCGATCATTAATCACCAAGTTCTATTAGCGTCTCGACCAACGGGAATCCCGGAGGCTGAGCATTTTGAGTTTGCTGAGGAGAAAGTCGGCACTCCGGGTGAGGGGGAGTTTCTCATTCGCAACATATTTCTCTCGGTCGATCCCGCTATGAAGGGCTGGGTGAATGTCGCCAAGAACTACTCGGAACCAGTCGCCATCGGTGCGGTTATGCGCGCTATTGCCTTAGGTGAAGTGATCGAAAGCAATCATCCAAAATATGCAGTTGGTTCACACGTGGTTGGGACTTTTGGATGGCAAGAATATATCGTTTCCAACGGCGATGATGTCCGCCTCCGAGTTCCGGATTTACTGGATTTAGATGTGCCTCTTTCAGCTTTTTTGGGCGTCCTAGGGATGAATGCGATCACAGCTTATTTCGGTCTGTTGGACATTGGTGAACCAAAGGAAGGTGAGACGGTTGTTGTCTCAACGGCAGCGGGCGCCGTTGGCAGCGCGGTTGGTCAAATTGCTAAGATCAAAGGCTGCCGAACAGTCGGGATCACCGGCAGTGACGAAAAAGTTGGCTTTTGCCGGGATGATTTCGGCTATGACGTAGCGATCAACTATAAGACAGCTGATTTGGAGGCAGCCTTAACGGAGGCCTGTCCGGATGGGGTAAATGTTTATTATGACAATACTTCCGGAGCGATTTCTGATGCGGTCTATCAAAAACTTGCCGTAGGCGCTCGTTGTATTGTGTGTGGCACGGCTTCGATTGAGGTATGGAATCCACTGCCCGCGGGTCCTCGCATAGAGCGCGCGCTGTTGGTTAATCGAGCCCGTATCCAAGGTCTCTATATCTTCGACTATCTTGATCGTTGGGAGGAAGCCTTGAAGGAACTTTGCCAATGGTTTCAAGAAGGGAAGCTCAACTACCGCGAAGAATTTCTCGATGGTTTGGCGCAGGCCCCGTCATCCATTGCTCGGCTCTATGAGGGCGCGAATAAAGGCAAACTCCTCATTCGGCTCTGACCCATGTAATGACTGAATTCGGTGTTGATATACATAGAATTCTCAGTAATATTTTATCCTGAAGTAATCATAAAATCAGGCAAGGAATGCGATTATGGATAAAGCAGTAGATGTCGGAGCGGGCCAAACAACGGTCGCAGAAACTTTTTTGGCAGCCCTTGTAGACCGCGGTATTGAGTATGTTTTTGCGAACGCCGGCACTGACTTTGCACCGATCATTGAGGCTTTGGTAGCGGCATCGCAAAATGGTGTGAAAGTCCCAAACTTCGTTACAGTCCCTCATGAAAATGTCGCGATTGCCATGGCGCAAGGCTATTACCGTTTGGCCGGCAAACCAGCCGCTGTCATGGTTCATGTCAGCGTCGGCACGGCAAATACAATTTGCGGTGTGATGAACGCAGCGCGCGATAATATTCCGGTTTTGTTGATGGCTGGCCGCACACCGCTTACCGAAATCGGTGATATTGGCTCCCGCAATAACAGCATCCATTGGGGTCAGGAGAACTTTGATCAAGGCGGCGTTCTCCGCGAGTTTGTGAAATGGGACTATGAATTGCGGGGCGGACAGCCGGTTGAAGATATCGTTGGCCGGGCG
>CAJXJM010000414.1 GCA_913054205.1 uncultured Rhodospirillaceae bacterium | reverse complement strand
TTCGAGCTTCAAGCTGGCGACATCGGCGAGAACATTTTAACGCGTGGCATCGATCATTTGGATCTTCCCAGAGGCGCACGCCTCCAAATCGGCGGTGCGGTGATCGAAATTACCGGCCTTAGAAATCCGTGTTATCAATTAAACGATTTTCAAGATGGCCTGATGAACGCCTGTATAGATAAAGATGTCGACGGGAACGCCGTTTTTAAATCCGGGATAATGAGCGTCGTGCTGACCAGCGGCGATGTCAAAGCCGGTGATGCCATCTCGATTGAACTGCCGGACGAACCGCACCAACCGCTCGAGATTGTCTAGTTTTAGTTATAGTTTCTGTTGACGGTTGGTTGTGAGAAAATGTCCTCTAAGAGACCGCATCCTTCTCAAATACAATCCCACCATCATCCCCCTGCTCTAGCCGTGTGACGGCGCACCAATTGGCGTTATCGGCCTCTTGATGATCGAGACGGAAATGGGCGCCGCGGCTTTCTTCGCGGTTAAGCGCAGCTGTCCCCAGCAAGCGTCCGAGCAGTGAGAGATTTTTAATCGAGAGCGCGCTTTCGAGCTCGTGGCCCAATGCTTTTTCAGATTTCTGAGCCTCATCAGACAAGCGCATCCTCGGCACGTCTTCGGCTTCAATGCGTTGGTACTCTCTGATCGCTTCCTCACATTGCTTAGCTGTGCGGATTGAGCCGAGCTTTTCGTGGGCCAGCATCCGGCAGTTCAAGCGCACATCCGCCTGCAAGGGGCCATCCGTCCGGGCAATGAGGCTGCCCAGCCAATCTGCGGCGTCATCGGGGATACCGACAGGTGCTGACCTTTCACCGCCCGCTGCCAATTTCGAGGCCGCCTTGCCCGCCCGCCGGCCAAAGACAAGTGAGGCGGATAGCGCTGAGCCACCAATGCGATTGCCGCCGTGAATGCCGCCGGCGGTCTCCCCTGCCGCCCACAAACCCTCAACCGGTGTCTTGCCATCGATATCAATTTTGAGACCGCCCAGCCAAGTGTGCGACCCTGGCGCAACTTCAAGCGGCACCTTGGTAATATCGATGCCTTTGTGGAGGCAGGTTTTATAGACGTGTGGGATGGCTTTTTGGATGGTTTCGAGCGGCACATGGGTCGCATCCATAAAGATACCACCAGTGAGCCCTGCCCTTCCCGCATGAATTTCCCGTGCCATCGCGAGGATGACTTCAGAGCGAGTCGATTGCTCCGCAGTATCAGGATAATAGCGTTTCAAGAACTCCTCGCCGTCCTGATTTCTGAACACAGCACCGGCATTTATAAAACCTGTTGGATGGGGTGCAAAACCAAAGAGTTCTTCCGGCGAGCAACACATTGCCTGAAAATCAATCATCTCAATCCCCAGCAAGGGTGCACCCGCCCGGTAGCCCAGTACATAGCCATCGCCGGTGACCTGCGGCGGGTTATCGTTGACATAAAAGAGACCGCTACCGCCGCCGGTGCACAAAATAACTTCTTTGGCGCTATAAGATACCAATCTGCCGAAGCCGTACTCGACGCCCCACGCGCCAACAACGCGATCTCCGTCTTTGACCAAATCGACGATCGAGGTCAGCGAGTGTTTTTCGATGCGATCATCGCCGCGCAATTTTTTCGACAATGCCTTGGTGAGCATATTGCCGGTCGTATCATAGTGATGCACGGCGCGCGGCTGGGAGTGGCTGGGGAAAGATTTTAGCTCAAGCGTGCCGTCTTCATTTTTGACAAAATCCGTGCCCCAGCTTTCGAGATCATCTACCACATCAATAATATCGCGGGTCCATATTTCCGCCAGCGCCGGATCAATGAGCTCGCCGCCATGTTCGAGAATTTCTTTTAAATGGAGCTCGGGACTGTCGCCTTTGCCCATTGCCGCGGCAAAACCGCCCCGGGCCACCGTCGTTGTGCCACTTGTCGCCCGGCCTTTGGTGACCTGGATGGTGCGCACGCCGGCCTCAGCACATTCAAAGGCTGCCATTGTCGCAGCCGCACCGCCGCCAACTATAAGGACATCGGTTTCAAAAGTTTGTTTTTGTATTTCTTTGGTCATGTTCAATTCATCAAAATAAAAAATTCATCTACGCAGGCATCGGCAAATTCCTGATCATTTATATGCAGATCAAACTCTTTGACGTCGCCTTGTTTTAGATTGGCTTTGACCGCATCGGTAAAACACTGATCAGTCTCTGGCTGCAACCATTCGCCGATCTCGTTGCCATCTAAGTCATGGGTTTTGCGGATAATGTGCTGACTAAACCCTTTGGTGGGGATCATCACGGTAACAGGTCCCTTGGCTCCATTGAGACGTTCCGCCACCATCTCCCCCAATTGCGTCATCTCTTCTGCATTGGTCCGCATCAACAGTATTTCCATATTGTATTGATAGAACTCTCTATCCTGAAAACGCTGAGGACATTCGCCGACCCACCAATTTGTGTGATCAATCGCACCCGGCACGACGATTTGCGGCAAGCCAGCCGCCCCCGCCTGAGTAAGCCGATCATCGCCGGTCCTATAAACACCATCATTTAAAAGATCTGCCAATTCAGATGTCGTAATATCAATCACGCCCGCGAGCTCTTTCCGGGCGGCCAAACTCTCCAGTGCCTTACCACCAGGACCTGAGGCGTGGAAATGCAATACCTCAAATCCCTGTTCTTCCAGCCGGTCCGTCACCCGGTCGACACATTTTTGTAAATTTCCGAACGAGGAGACGCCAATCAGCGGCGGCGAATCTTCCTCGCGGTTTTTGCGAGCTTCCCAGGTGCTTGCCATTGCGCTGACCGCAGCGCAGGCGTTCTCCATTACTGAGCGGGTAATCC
>CAJXJM010000413.1 GCA_913054205.1 uncultured Rhodospirillaceae bacterium | reverse complement strand
GGCGCGAGGGCAAATTGGAAGCTGCGGCTTTAAAGGAACAAGAAGACACCCACATCCGAGACGTCATCGCGTTCCAGGAAGATATTGGACTTAAAGCAATAACCGATGGTGAGTTTCGCCGCGACTATTGGCATTTGGATTTTATTGCAGGGTTTGAAGGCGTTTCGCTCAATGATGAAACCTATGGCCATGCATTTTCAGGTGGCGGCACAGTTGCGACATTTTCGGTCACCGGCAAGCTCGGCGCACATTCCGGATTTATGCGGGATCATTTCAGCTTTCTGAATGAGAATACCAACCAAACCGCCAAGTTTTGTATTCCCGGACCGGGCATGACCCATTTGCGCAGTGGACGCTCCGGTATCAGCGAAGACGCCTACCCCGATATCGACGTCTATTGGGCGGATGTAACCACATCCTACGCGGCGGAGATAAACGAGCTTGGAAAACTTGGCTGCACCTATCTGCAAATCGACGATGTGAGCTTCGCTTATCTCTGTGATGAAGATTTTCGACGTGACATTAAAGAGCGGGGTGATGATCCCGATGAATTGCTCGTCCGATATTCCCGCGCTTTGAGCGAAGCCGTCGCAGATCGGCCAGATGGCATGACGGTCACCACGCATATGTGCCGAGGCAACTTCAAAAGCACCTTTATGACATCAGGTGGCTATGAAGCGGTCGCAGAACGCATGTTCGATGAGTTGAAAGTCGATGGCTATTTCATGGAATATGATTCAGATCGCGCCGGCGGCTTCGAGCCACTCCGCTACATGCCGAAAGACAGGATGGTTGTGCTGGGACTGATCACGTCGAAAACACCTGAGCTTGAAAGCAAGGACTATATCAAACGCCGCATCGATGAAGCCGCACAATTTATGGATTTGGATCAGATGTGCCTCAGTCCACAATGCGGTTTTTCCAGCACTCACCACGGCAACAATCTCACGCGTGATGAGCAGCGCAAAAAACTCGAACTTGTTGTCAACGTGGCAAATGAGGTCTGGGGCGAAAGCTAGACGTTATTCGTTTTCGACCGCTGTGCGTAGGCCGAGTGCTTCAAGGCGTGGCAGCACTTCATCCCTGAAATAAGGAAAGTGATCGACGTAATTGACGAGACCCATAGCAATTCCGCTAAAGCCTAGGTCACTCAAGGTTTTCATTTCAGATGCCACCTGATCCGGATCACCAATGATTGGGTAGGCACTATTGCCGCTGGCAATACGGTTTCTGATATCCGCTTTAACCGCGTCCGAGAGATCGGGATTATCCTTAATGCCGCGGCCTGTATAAATACGCTCAACGGCATCGTCGTCGGCATGATCTACCGCATAATATTGGTGATAGTCGCGCGCTTCTTTTTCCGTTGGGCGGCACACCACGGTACAATTTGTTAAAATGCCGATCGAGCGTCCGAGTGATTGAGATTGCTCCAGGACACTTGCAACATCGGCTTTCGCTGCATCTATGTGCTGAATGGCTCGAAACAAAAAATCTGCATTGTTGACGGCAAAATTCAATCCGGGGCCCGACTGACCGGCATTCATAATCACCGGCCAAGGCTCAGATATTGGTTTTGGTTGAGCACGCACATTTTCCAGTTGATAGAACTCACCGTCATAGTCAAAGGGTTCCGTTTCAGTCCAAATCTTTTTGACGATTTCGAGCCATTCTATGCCTTGTTCGTAGCGCCGCGCATGTTCCTCCAGGCTGTGCCCAAACATACCAAATTCATCTTTATTCCAGCCACAAACAATATTGAGGCCAAACCGCCCTGCCCCAATGTGATCAGCCGTCACAATTTGCTTGGCAGCAAATACCGGATGGAGGAGCGCGACATGTAATGTTGAAAAAGCCAAAATTCGCTTTGTTGCGGTGAGTATTCCGGCGGCCCAAATCAAAGTCTCAAACGAAGTGCCATTGTGATCGGTTTCGCCGCCATAACCGGCCCAGCGCCCAAGCGGCAGCATAAATTCAAGACCCGCATCATCAGCAAGCTTGGAAATTTCGAGATTGTTTTCCCAAGTTGGCTCCCAGCGCTCCGGCACCGTCGTGCATGCTATTCCGCCCGAGCAATTGGCAGCGAATATTCCTATTTTGAATTTATTGTCCGCGCCCATTGCTAAAGTCCAACTGAGAAACGAACCATGATCGAAATGATGGTGATCTGAAAAACACCCTGGGCCGCGATGTTATAGAAAAAACGCTTGGTCATCCCGGCTACTTTATCGTAATCAGGTTGATCCTTGGAAAGCTCGCGGAAGACACGAAAATTTGCGGTCAGAATTAAAAACAACCCCTGTACCGCCATTGCTGCGGTAATGCAAAGCGCGACAATAAGCCACCAAATTTCAGGAAAACTCAACTCAAGATAACCGCTTTGAACGGCCAGGAACCACCCGGCGGTCGGCGAGACAATTGCCAGCATTGGCATAAGAAAAATTGTCTTGGGCGTTAGCTTGAGCATTACTGAGCGGCGGGTTTCTGGTTCAAGCCTGCGTAAGATCGGCCCGATGACAAAACCAACAAACAGATCAACACCTGTCCATACGGCGCTGGCAAGGACATGCACAAATCGCAATATCCATTCATTACCAATAATCACCACGACAAAAGTCGCGAGGATTGCACCGATCACCCAAAAGAGATTTCTAAAATCCAATCCGTATTTTAGATATGGGGGATTTACAGATGAATTATTCATATGCCGCCATATCCAGTATCTTCTGCGCCGCCTTTTGATGTGGCTTGTCGATCATCTTGCCGTCGATTTTCACAACACCCGCCTCGGGATCGGCTTCGAAGGCCGCAAGAACATTTTTTGC
>CAJXJM010000412.1 GCA_913054205.1 uncultured Rhodospirillaceae bacterium | reverse complement strand
TGAAATTTAAAGGACACTATCCGCCACCCAGATATTCACAAAAGTGACGATTTTCTCGACTTTTAGCGACACACTGTTTGACACTGGGAACTTTTTTTATAGAGTGCGCGCTCTGGCACCGACTACCTAACGCCGGAAGACTATTTGTGCGGGTGTGGCGGAATTGGTAGACGCGCTGGTTTTAGGTACCAGTGGCTTAGGCCGTGGGGGTTCAAGTCCCTTCACCCGCACCAAAATACGGGCCATTATTAAAGTGGAATTCATCGCTTAATTTCATTGTTTCCCTTGGGAAAGAAATTAGGCATTTGGTTTAGATAAACGATAGAACGAACGGATTTACCATGCAGGTAACGGAAACAACCAATAAAGGTTTAAAGCGGGCATATAAGATAGTCGTGCCAGCTGCCGATATAGAAGTAAAAATCAATGACCGCCTCGCGCAAATTGCGCAGACAGCAAACATGCCAGGCTTTCGGCCCGGTAAGGTTCCTGTGTCTCTCCTCAAAAAAACCCATGGCCAAGCCATTATGGGTGAAGTCTTGGAGATGACGGTTGGTGAAAGCTCTCAGCAAACCATTGCTGAGAAAGAACTTCGTCCCGTTGCCCAGCCAAAAATCGAAATTGATAAATTCGATGAAGGCGGTGATCTCGAATATTCTATTGAATTGGAAGTATTCCCTGAAATCGAATTGACGGATTTCAGCAAACTAAAGCTGGAGCGGTTGAAAGTCCCTGCCAATGAAGAGCAGGTGGATGAGATCATCAGTCAGATGGCGGATGGCCAAAAAGATTCGAAGCCTGTTGAAAAAAATCGCCCGATTGCCTCTGGTGATGTTGCGATTATCGATTTTACCGGCAGTGTCGATGGCGAGGAATTTGCCGGCGGCAAAGCTGAAGATTACGGCCTTGAAATTGGCTCAGGTTCTTTCATCCCCGGTTTTGAAGAACAGATTATTGGCAAAGAAGTCGGTGATGAGCTCGAGGTAAAGGTTACTTTCCCAGAACAATATGCCGAAGAGCTTGCCGGTAAAGATGCTGTCTTTGTTGTAAAAATCAAAGAACTTCGTGAAACCATTCCGGCGACACTTGATGATGCTTTTGCGCAGAAAATGGGCGCCGAGAATCTTGATGATCTCAAAGCAAAACTGCGTGAAAACCAGGAAGCTGAGCTGGCTCAATATTCCCGCATGCGCGTCAAACGTGATTTGCTCGATGTGCTCGATGAAAAGCACGAATTTGATCTACCAGAAGGCATGATAGAAAGCGAATTTGATGCGGTATGGCATCAGTTTGAGCATCAACGTAAAGATCATCCTGAGCAAATTGATGAAGACGATAAAAATAAGTCTGACGATGAGTTAAAGGAAGAGTACCGTGAGATTTCAGCGCGTCGCGTTCGTCTTGGCCTATTGTTGGCGGAAATTGGACGGATTAACGAAATTACGGTTACGCCCGAAGAAGTAAACCGGGCGATTATGCAAGAAGCACAGCAACATAAAGGCCAGGAGAAGGAAGTTTTTGAACATTACAAAAACAATCCCGAAGCCATGCAGGCCATACAATCGCCACTTCTTGAAGATAAAGTCGTTGATTACATATTAGAATTGGCGAGTGTCGTTGAAAAAACGGTAACGCTTGAAGAGTTGATGGCGGATCCCGAAAAACCGGAGAAGCCAGCCAAAAAAGCCAAATCCTCGGCCAAAAAGAAAGCACCAGCGAAGAAAAAAACGACCGCTAAAAAGAAAGCGGCAACGAAGAAGGAAGACGATAAATAATCAGGGATTGCCTAGCTGGCCTTAAAATATAGGGTAGATGGCAGTTGAATTTTAGGACTTTAAAACCCAAATAGTAGGATATGATGAGTGATCCGATAGAAGTATATAATAATTCCTTAGTCCCAATGGTGGTCGAGACGACCAATCGGGGGGAACGTGCCTATGATATTTATTCGCGTCTTCTCAAAGAGCGGATAATTTTTATCACGGGTGGGGTCGATGATCACGTCTCGAGCCTCATCTGTGCTCAATTGTTGTATCTCGAGTCGGAAAATCCGAAAAAAGATATCGCCATGTATATCAATTCACCGGGCGGCGTCGTGACGTCTGGTCTCGCCATCTATGACACGATGCAATATATCCGCCCTGCCGTCTCTACGGTGTGTATTGGTCAAGCTGCTTCGATGGGATCTTTGCTATTGGCGGCAGGCGCTAAAGACAAACGATTCGCGCTTCCGAACTCTAGAATCATGATTCATCAGCCTTCTGGCGGGACTCAAGGGCAGGCCACTGACATCGAAATTCAGGCGCGAGAAATACTGGCTTTGCGGGCTCGCCTCAATAATATCTATGTCGATCATACCGGCCAGGAATTATCCGCCATCGAAGCTGCGCTGGAACGAGATACCTATTTAAGCCCTGAAGAAGCGCTGAAATTCGGTCTTATTGACCAAGTCGTCGACAAGCGACCAGCGCTTGACGAAGACGATGAAGTAACAGTCGGCGATGCCGATGACGGTGACGATGGGGCCAATAGTTAGGCATTAGAGCGCCAACTCAATTATATGTCTATATGTTGTGTTGGCCTTGCTTAGCTTCGTTTTTTAATAAAGTATGGTTTCAGTAAGGTTTTGCCATATGTGATTGCCTTACAGGACCAATTTTGGAGGGCCTATGACCAAGTCCACCGGCGGTGATTCTAAAAACACACTCTACTGCTCCTTTTGTGGCAAGAGTCAGCATGAGGTTCGCAAGTTAATTGCCGGACCAACCGTGTTCATTTGTGATGAATGCGTCGAGTTGTGCATGGACATCATCCGAGAAGAAAATAAAACACATATC
>CAJXJM010000411.1 GCA_913054205.1 uncultured Rhodospirillaceae bacterium | reverse complement strand
GCGCGCCTTCGCCCTCATATTCTCCGTCCACGTAGGAGGCGATGCTTTCCTCCCACCCACCTGTGATGATCATCAGGAAGAAAGCCGCCCCCAGGAGGTAGCCAATCGCCAAGAGGGTCCGTTGAACCTTATCCGGCAGGTGTTCGACCAGGAAGCTCGCCTTAAGCATGGAGCGAGAGCGAATGGCGTAACCGGCCTGCAAGAACACGACGATCACGATAGATGCGGCGACAATCTCTGCGGTGCCGTAGATGGGAAAATCAAAATAGGTTCTACCGATGATGTTCGCCATAACCAGGAAGGAAAGCCCGAAAGTCCAGGCTGCTGCAAATACCATCAAAACCTTAGACAAACGATCGCTGAAAGTGATGAGTGACATCTACTTTCCTTTTTAAATCTATCTAAACAAAATCAAAAATGCCGGCCGAAAACCATAAAAGTGGTTCCCGGCCGGCAACGTTTTAATTTTTATGCGGTGCTTTAAGAGTTGGTTATTTAACGACGTAACGCACCGGCCACTTGTAGCCAACTTCTTCGGCCGCATCCAAGGTCGCGTTCAGGATCGCCTTGGCTGGCCAGCCTTTCTTTTCCATTTCATCGGCGTACTTTTGCGGCCAATGGGCAAGCTTCTTCGCCCAATCCAGGCGCACAGATGCCGGAAGATCATTTACCGTGATGTTCTTGCGCAACCAATCCATGTCTTTCTTGTAACCGATTTTGTTGAATTCACCGGTCTTCACGGAATACTTGTCGGCGATTTCCTGGATGATTGGCTTGACGTCGTCGGGCAGGCTTTCCCAGTAGCGGTTGTTGACCGTCAGGCCGTGCCAGGTGATCGAGCCGAAGCCAATGGTGGTGTAGTACTTGCCCACTTCATGCAGTTTAAACACCGGACCCCAAGCGCTTGGGAACATGATGCCGCCCTCGGCGACGCCGGTCTTGATTTTCTGGTACCAGCCCGGAAGCCCGTCGGTCACCGGAATGATACCCATCTTGGCTTCTTTCATCCAGTTCAAGTTGAGCCCGGCGCCGAGAATTTTACGACCCTTTAGATCGGCGGTGGTTTCCCAGGGGAAATTGGTGCCGAGGTTGTAGCCGCCGTCACCGATGATCGCGAGCAAGGTCTGGTCATATTTTTGGAAGTGCGTTTTGAGGCGAGGGAACTTCTTGTAGATTTTGTTAGCGATGGCGACGCTCTGCACAGGATCCATAGTACCGAAGGGCAGCATGATCTGGAATGCGTGCATGGGCAGCTTGGAGGCCTCGAAGCAATAGCAGAAGCCGCCAATATCCAAGACGCCGTTCTGCACACCTTCAAAGACGTCGAATACCTTCACGATGGAACCCGAATAGCCTTCGATGTATTTGACCGTGTGTTCGGTCCTGGACTCAATGGCCTTCTTAAGTTCCGGCTGGAAAAAATTCTTCATCAGACCGGCGTAGACGACCGTCGGCGGATGCCCTGAACCGATCCGTATAGTAATTTCTTTGGCGGATGAAGTGCCCGCAAATCCAGTTAATCCAGCCACTATTAAAACTAATACAGTAAATTTAGATTTTATAATTTTTATTCCCATCATTGCTTTATCTCCCTAGTTAGTTTTCAAAACTCGTCGATAATACATGTTTCTGGTGATCGTAGAAAATTATCTATTCTATAAGCTATCTAATGCGGCCTCCTTTTGGAAAATTGTTTAAGTTGCTAGATTCAACAGAAGAAATTGCTAATATTCGTACTCTAAAAAATGAAGATAAGGCCTGGTACGTATTGAAACCAACATTTATTCCGCCGCAATATCTTTTGCATAGGTAAATTTGTTTGTTACCACCACTTTGATTGCATCTTCGACGCGATCTTTCGCATATCGAATAGTTTCTGGCAAATCGCTCATGTCGAAGGTATGTGTATGAATAAGCGTTGCATCAAACCGTTTTTGTTCCATCAAACCACCGGCTTTGATAAATCCTGACTGGTCATTTCAAACTCCCTGCAGTTCTCTTTGGGTATAAACCTTTTATAATAACTAACGGTGTGCCGAAACGATTATCCGATTCAGTAGATAGGCCATGTTAGGCGGTAGATTCGTTGTGATGCAAGTGTCGCTTTTTGGCTTTTTTCTAAGTTACCTGTCTACGATTTTTGGTGCACGATTTTGAAATTCAGTATTTAACATTGTTTCAGAAATTTTGTCTTAATTATTGCTTTTGTATTAAGCTCAATTATGAAATTTTCAGCTCATGGCGCGCCCCTGCCAACCGTACCAATCGGTATTAAAATTACAAACTCTCTTGCACCAGCGGTGGTCGTCGAGCTGTTTCAGGACGTTTGCTGTCCATATTCTAAGAAAATGTTCGACACCGTTTTCCAATCGCTCATTCCCATACTCGAGAAAGAAGCTTTGATCGGAAATGTGCAGTTTCTCTGGCAATCTGTTCCGCAGCCCTGGCACGCGCAAAGCTGTTGTATGCACGATGCTGTAATGGCTGCGTCTATCTTGGACGTAGAAAAAACCGCGAACTACATTTTAAATATTTTTGACAAACAAACGGATTTCTTTGATGACCGAGCGAAGAATCTGAGCAGGATTCAGATTTATGAAAAACTGACCGTTATTGGAGGTGAAAGCGGCTATGACATTTCGTCCCTCTCCGCGCTATTAAGCCTTAAGGGCGTGAAGGGTAATGATGGTCTTGGCAACGTAACACAATATTTGAAATGGGCCGTAAAATACCACCGTATGCGCGGTGTCCACGTGACCCCAACGGTTTTTATAAATGGTATCGAAGCACCGGATGTTTCGTCCAGGTGGAGTTATAAAGAGTGGCTTGAAAATCGTGGAAACACGGGACTTT
>CAJXJM010000410.1 GCA_913054205.1 uncultured Rhodospirillaceae bacterium | reverse complement strand
TCATAAAGCATCGTTTCAACTGGCTGATGTTCAGGCTGGCGCTTTGCGTTTAACTTTTATCGGTCATGCATCCTTTTTGATCGAATCTTCTCAAGGGGTGAAAGTAATCACTGATTACAATGATTATTTCCGCTCCAAGCTGATACCTGATATTGCGACGATGAATATAGATCGTGGCAATCACGCCACGGAAATCATTGAGCCCGGCATTAAATATGCGCTCAGAGGATGGGATACAGGTAAAGGCATTCCGCGCTACAACATCGCTTACAAAGATGTGCGCGTATATAACCTGCCGACCAACATTACTGATTTTGGTACAAGTTTTTCGAATTTCAGCTCGATGTTTATTGTTCAATCAGGCGGCGTTTGTGTCGGCCATATGGGGCATTTGCATCATATTCTCGATCCAAAAGCTTTTGCTAAAATTGGCCGAATTGATGTTTTATTGGCGCCCATTGATGGGCGCGTAACTCAAAGTATCGGTGAACTTATTCATAATATTAAAGGCATTCGCCCTCGTATGGTCGTGCCTATGCATTTCAATGCAATATTCACAGCCGAAGAATTTCTTGCTCAAATTAAAGGGGTTTTTCCCGTCAAACGTACGACAAAGAGCTCGATTATCCTGTCGCGCGCCACACTTCCGCGGGATACCGAAGTGCTGCTGATGAATTCCCAGGTCGCCTTCGGCGAACAATATTAGGGACATCAGAGCCAATGAAAATTCGACTGCTGTCAATTGCCATTACTTTTGGTGCTTCTGTATTTGCCAATGCGGTGAATGCAGCGCCGCTTTACGCTCAAGGGAAAACAGGAATAAAAAACCACATCCCCTGCGGCTTGGGGCTGGTTGAGAACAAATTATCCAAACGCGCATCTTTTCAATTGGCAGATGTCCCGGGTGGCAATGTCAAAATTACTTTTGTCGGCCACTCAACTTTCATGATGGAGACGCCGAGTGGCGTTGCTGCTTCCACCGATTGCGCGGGCCTGCAAACGCCCGACCGCGTACCCGACATTGTGACGATGAACAATTCTCATTCCAGCCATTGGACGGATTTTCTCGATTCTAAGATTACGCATATATTGCGAGGCTGGGACTCTGCTGGCGGTATCGCCCGCCACCATCTTAAAGTCAAAGATATGCGCATCTACAATCTGCCGACCAATATTTTTAATTTCGGCAAAGGGGCGATGAACGGAAATTCAGTTTTTGTCTTTGAAGCCGGTGGCTTATGCATGGCGCATCTTGGACATTTGCACCACTTCCTCAGCAAAGAACAAGTCGCGCATTTAGGCCGTATAGATGTGCTGTATGTACCAATCGATGGTGTCAATACGTTGAGCCATGAGGAAGCGCTACATATTATCGGCCAGATCAACCCCCGCATCGTCATGCCCATGCATCTCTCAGCCTTCGGCATGCCCGAGGCATTCCCCGCCACAGCAGGACAAAAATACAAAGTAAAATTTTTGGAGAAAGATAATATTGTGCTCAACCGGTCAATGCTGCCGGGTAAAACGGAAGTTTGGTTTTTAACGGAAAAATTCTAGCTCAGGAATTTAATCGTCCAAATCGAGTTCTTTGACCTGACGTTTTAAATCTTCAATCCGGCGATCCGATTGAATGGTCCAGATACCGAGGCCAAGCAGGACAACGCCGAAGCCAAATCCTAAAACAATGGCTTTCCAATCCCATCCCTGCACAACAGCAGCGATACCAAGGGCAAAGCCAGCCGTGGCCCAAAATAAATGTTGTTTAGCATTCGCGGGTAATGGTCTCACGTTCTAAATCCTTATTATCAAACCCATTTTCACAGTACAAAATGGGTTTAGCAGAAAAAAAGTATATTGTGAATAACCCGTACTTACAAAATTCCGCCGGGATGGTCCAGAGCATTCTCGGTCAATTCGTGGGTGATATAGTCGAAGGCCTCATCCACAGTGTCGGTAATATACATCATTTCCAAATCTTCCGGACTGATCGTACCGTATTCGGCGAGTGCTTCAAAATTTATAATATCGTTCCAGTAACTTTTACCAAATAGAACAATTTTGATGGGTTTTGACAATTTACCCGTCTGGTCGAGGGTCATTACTTCAAACAATTCATCGAGGGTTCCAAATCCGCCTGGAAACACCACGACCACCTTGGCCAGATAGACAAACCAAAACTTGCGCATGAAGAAGTAATGAAACTCAAAACCCAAATGACGGGTGATATAGGGATTTTCGTGTTGCTCAAAAGGTAGCGAAATATTGAGCCCGATGTTGAGCCCTTTTGCTTCGGAGGCACCGCGATTCGCGGCTTCCATTATGCCGGGGCCACCGCCTGTACAAACAACAAACCGGCGATCATCCCCCTCATCGCTGAGGTCTTTGGACCAAATGGTAAGCTGTCTCGAAAGCTCTCGGGAGTCTTCGTAGTAGCGTGACATTTTCAGATCGCGCTCAGCTTTCTGTAGCTCAGCGTCGGGTGCGCCAGATTTTCTCGCTTCGCGCAAAGCCGTTTGCGCCTGACGCTTGGACTTTGTTCGGGCTGAGCCAAAAAACACAATCGTGTCTTTGACATTAAAATTCTCAAAGCGAGTTTCGGGCTCCAGATATTCCGCCTGAATACGCAATATCCGAGCATCCCGAGAATGCATAAACTCCGGATTCTCATAAGCCTTCACATTGCGATAGCGTGATTTTTTAGTCGGAACTTTACTCGGCTTCTTGGTCATTTTTATTTTCCATATTGTTTCAACACCAAATTACCACAGAGATCACAGAGGACACAAACGAGTAGATGACGTGTTGAAGATGGGTGCCAAATACTACTCAGCCGCCTATGTTGAAACCTCTCCGGATTTTCG
>CAJXJM010000409.1 GCA_913054205.1 uncultured Rhodospirillaceae bacterium | reverse complement strand
TGCGGCTGGAGACTGTGCGCGGCAGCTTGCGCCAGCCATCTTCGATCTCTTTGTCCTTGGCGAGTGTATTGGTGATCAGAGAAAAAAGTTTGATATTTTCATCAAGCCCCTTACCAAAAGATTTGGCGGCTTTTTTACGAACAGCGCCGTCAGGATCAGACATGCGGCTCATGATTTCGCTGTTCGAGATTTTCCGGCCATCAACGTCAAAGCGTAACCCGGCCATGGTTTCATCAAACAGGCGCGACCAGGATGACCGCCCGGTTACCGATTTTTCATGCAGCAGCTTTTCTAATTCATCGCTAAGCTGATACGGCTTAAAAATGCGAATGGTATCCAGCCAGGGCGCATATTTGGCGGCGCTCGGGTCCTTTAATTGCGATGTGAGCTTTTCATCCTCAATGCGGTTTAGCTCCAACTCAAAGAACAGCGTATCAGATGAAATCTCAGTCGCCCGCTCGTTCATGTTTTGGTAGAACGCTGCAACTTCGGAATCTTCAGCATGCGCGGCAAACAAAAGCTGCGCATAAGACATCACCCGCGAAAGCACCTCACCTAAATCTTCATATTCCTGTATCGCCTGCCCCAGACCAGCACCGTCTAGATCAGCCAATTTACCCTGATATTTATCAGCGAAGGATTTAGCGCCTTTAGCAGAATGACCTAGATCCTGTTTTATTTTAGGATCATCCGGATTGTTGTAGAGATCATTCAAATCCCAGCTCGGAATTACTTCGGTTGAAGCGGAAGCGATCATAAATTATTATCCTTATCATTGTTCGATTTGGCCCAGAATTATGCTACATGGTCTGGATTAGATATCTGGTATACAATCGATATAGGTCAAATGTTCGGATGCTTCAAATCCGCATGGCTAAATAGGGGAAAAAACATGAATACTTGGCCAAGTTTGATCGCCATGTTCTTCGAACAAGCCGAAAAACTGGGAGAAAAGCCCTTTTTATGGGCAAAAAAGGATGGCTCATATCAAGCTCTTAACTGGCGTGAATCTGCGGAGATTGTTTCGGCTTTAGCGCGCGGCCTAAAAGCGCTCGGCATTAATGAAGGTGACCGAGTTGTACTTTGCTCGGAAAATCGCCCGGAATGGCCCCTCGCCCACCTCGCTATTATGGCGGCGGGCGGCATAACAGTTCCCGCCTATACGACAAACACAGTCAACGATCATACTCATATTTTATCGAATAGTGGTGCCAAGGGTGCCATTGTTTCAACCAAAGAACTGGCAAAGAAACTTGTTCCAGCAGCGCATCAAACCGGTGATGTAAGTTTTATCATTTCTGTTGAAGATTTGGAAATCAGCCAGTCGCCAGGACCAGACATCCACACGTGGGATGCTATTGTCGAAAAAGGCGAAGCCGAGCCGGATGCAATTGCCGAATATGTAGCCACTGTTTCCCGCGAAGATACTGCTATTGTTATTTATACGTCGGGTACAGGTGGGGCGCCCAAGGGCGTAATATTGCCGCACCGGGCCATCATGCATAATTGCCGTGGGGCCTATGATGCGATTCTGGAATTAGGGTTGGATGACGAAGTTTTTCTCTCTTTCCTGCCGCTTTCACATTCCTATGAATATACCGCTGGTATGTGCTTTCCGATTTTTATCGGCGCGCAAATTTATTTTTCTGAAGGTATCGAGCATCTTTCCAAAAATATGGCTGAAGCAAGACCCACTATTATGACGGCGGTGCCGCGCTTGTATGAAATGATGCATGCCAGAATTACCAAAGGCATAAAGGCAGCCGGTGGCCTCAAAGAAAAACTATTCATGAAAGCTATAACGCTCGGTACCAAGAAATATGAAAACCCGGGCAGTCTTACAATGGGCGAGAAAATCACCGATGCCCTCGTCGATAAATTGGTGCGAGACAAAGTGCGGGGCAATTTCGGGGGGCGTCTAAAAGTTTTGGTTTCGGGTGGAGCGCCCTTAAACACAGACATTGGAATATTTTTTACTGCCCTTGGTCTCACGCTTCTGCAAGGCTACGGCCAAACGGAATCCGCCCCTGTTATCAGCGTTAATCGCCTCAATTTGGTTAAAATGGAAACCGTTGGACCGCCGCTATTTGAAACCGAGGTGAAAATTGCAGAGGACGGCGAAATACTCGTGCGCGGCGACTTGCTTATGACCGGGTATTGGCAGAACGACGAAGCCACCAATGAGGTGATTAAAGATGGCTGGCTCCATACCGGCGACGTTGGTCATATGGATGAGGACAACTACATTCAAATTACCGACCGCAAAAAAGATATTATCGTTAATTCCGGCGGCGACAATCTTTCGCCCCAACGCCTCGAAGGCTTTCTCACGTTGGAACCCGAAATCGCTCAAGCCATGGTCTATGGAGATAGAAAGCCGCACATCGTGGCGCTAATTGTACCGGATGGAGAATTTGTATCGGAATGGGCGAATGAAACCGGAAATTCCGCTGAGCTATCCAGTATCATCGAAAATGAAGATTTCCATCGCAACATCAGCGAAGCTATCGACCGGGTAAATGAACATCTATCAATTATCGAGCGCGTGCACAGATTTGTTCTCATTGATCAGGAATTTACCGTCGACAATGAAATGATGACGCCAACGCTAAAAGTGCGTCGCCACGTCATTACCGAAAAATATGGCGAGCGACTTGAAGCGCTTTACGGTCATTAGGCCGCTATAGTTTTAAGACAAAGGCGAGCAAAAACGGCAAAGTCGCAAACGAAAATAATGTCGATGTCACAACCAAGCCAGCAACCTCATCTGGATTGGTATTGTAGCGCATGGCCAGCATATAATTGAATACGGCGGCCGGCATCGCGCATTCCAAGACGACAACACCCCGCACGACGCCTTCA
>CAJXJM010000408.1 GCA_913054205.1 uncultured Rhodospirillaceae bacterium | reverse complement strand
CGCGGTCTGAATATCACCTGTGATACCGCACCGCCGTATTTTGCCCTCAATGACCAATCTGTTGGCGAATACCGGACGTTTTCCAAATTATCGCCACCGCTTAGATCAGAGAGTGACCGCCTCGCCATTGTCGAAGGCATCAAGGACGGCACGATTGATGCAATTGCCAGCGACCATACGCCGCAAGATGCTGACAGCAAGCGCCTGCCCTTCACACAAGCCGAAACCGGCGGCGTCGGTCTCGAGACCTTGCTTGCCGTAAGCCTCGATCTTTATCACAACAAAGTCATGTCGCTGCTGGAGGTCCTCGCCAAAATCACCTATATGCCGGCTGAACTTTTGAAATTGCCCGCCGGCAAGCTCACCAAAGGAGCTGCGGCAGATATTATGGTGTTCGATCCCGAGCGCGGCTGGCAGGTCAAAGATACAGATCTTGCCAGTAAAGCCAAGAACACGCCTTTCGATTTAAGGCTGGTGCAAGGCGCCGTACTCCGTACCGTCATTGACGGACGCACCGTATACCGACTGGAAGAAGACTAATTCAATGCCCGAAAATATGATTGAGCTCGTCTCAATGGCGCATCTTATTGTCGCGTTGTTTGCTTATTTACTGGGCTCCATTCCTTTTGGCTTGGTGCTGACGCGCCTTGCAGGTCTTGGCGATATTCGTGAAATCGGCTCCGGCAATGTCGGTGCCACTAATGTGCTGCGCACCGGCAATAAACCACTCGCTTTGCTGACATTGGTATTGGATGCCGGTAAAGGCGGAATTGCCGCGCTCATTGCCTATCATCTCTACCCCGGCGGAGAGGAAGGGCTCGACTTTGCGATAATCGCCGGCCTGGCTGCTGTGATCGGTCACAACTTCCCTGTTTGGCTTAAATTTAAAGGCGGCAAAGGCGTTGCAACGACGCTCGGCACGTTGATAGCTGTGTATTGGCCGGTCGGGCTAGCAGCTTGTATTACCTGGGCCATTATTGCAGCAATTTTTCGTTATTCATCCCTAGCGGCATTGGTCGGACTAGCCGCCTCGCCGTTCTATGCGTGGTTTATGGGCGCAGAAAAAGTTGCCGTCCTAGCCGCACTCCTGGCAATCCTCGCCTTTATTCGCCATCACGAAAACATCAGGCGATTAATCAAAGGCGAAGAAGAAAAAATCGTCAAAAAATCTTAACGGCGTAAAGAGTTTCTCACCAGCATGACGAAATATCAGTTTGAAGGTTCCACCGCTTGCTGTCTTTTGGCGAGTGCGTATTCAACACCTTTCGCTACAAAAAAAGTCGTTATGCATGCCAAAGGTATTAATTGACGCCCCATTTCATAATAAAGTCCACTTAAGAACATGGCCGGCACCAAAGTGACCCAAAATCCAATCCAAATGCTGAAGGCAGCCCAATATTCGGAACGGATGGCCGAAATTTCTTTTTCCGGGTCTTTAAAAACAAAATTTGCCAATACGGCTAAAATAATCCCGCCCGCCGTCGGATATCTCGTATCATCCGGTATGGCACGGGGCATTGATACCGCAGCCCATGAAGGCGCGCTAACCACTGGCACCGTTGCCGTACTCGCCGGCGGCGTCGACGTCGTCTATCCAAAGGAAAACCAAGCACTCTACGAGCGCATTGCCAAGACCAATGTGGTTATCTCCGAAATGCCGGTCGGCACGGTGCCGCAAGCCCGCCATTTTCCACGTCGCAACCGTATTATTTCAGGCGCGGCGCGGGGTATTGTCGTCATCGAAGCGGCCAAGCGGTCGGGCTCTCTTATCACCGCTCGGATGGCCCTTGAACAGAATCGCGAAGTGTTTGCGGTTCCCGGCTCTCCCCTCGACCCCCATGCAAAGGGAACAAATGAATTAATTCGTCAAGGCGCTCATTTGGCAGATTCCGCCGAGGAAATAATTCAAATTTTAAACGGGCAATTTATGAGCTCTTTGTGTGAGCCGCAACCCTTTGTAATTAAAGAGATAAATATACCTCAGCCCAGTTCGGTTGAAATAGATTCTGCCAGGGGCGAGGTACAAAAAATATTAAATACTTCGCCGGTTAGTGTTGACGAAATCATTCGGCGATGCCACATGTCCCCTGCAGTGGTGTCTACGATCTTGTTAGAAATCGAATTAGCAGGACGATTAGAGCGACACCCTGGCAACCAGGTTTCAATTATAGGCGATCTATAAAAAATAAAATGTCGAACGTCGTTATTGTCGAATCGCCCTCCAAGGCGAAAACTATTAATAAGTATTTAGGCTCGGACTATACGGTTCTGGCGAGCTACGGCCATATCCGGGATTTGCCGTCTAAAAATGGCTCAGTCAGTCCGGACGATGACTTCAAAATGATTTGGGAAATCGACAGCAAATCGCAAAAGCAGATCAAAGAAATCACCGCAGCGATGAAGGGCGCGGATCGTTTGTATCTCGCGACCGACCCGGACCGAGAAGGCGAAGCTATTTCCTGGCATGTTCAGGAAGTTTTGAACGAGAAAAATTTATTGGACGGCGTTGAAGTAAAACGTGTCGTTTTCAACGAGATTACCAAATCAGCGATTTTGGAGGCGTTCAGCCATCCGCGTGAACTCGACAAAGAATTGGTCGATGCCTATCTTGCGCGCCGGGCTTTGGATTACCTCGTTGGCTTTACGCTATCGCCGGTGTTGTGGCGCAAATTGCCTGGCAGCCGATCAGCCGGACGCGTGCAGTCAGTGGCGCTCCGCCTTATTTGCGAACGCGAAATCGAGATCGAAGCTTTTAATCCGGTAGAATATTGGTCGATCAAAGCTCAATTTACCAAATCCTCGGGCCAGACATTTACAGCCAATCTCACTTATTTAAATGGTGAACGGCTGGATAAGTTGGCGCTTAAAAATGAAC
>CAJXJM010000407.1 GCA_913054205.1 uncultured Rhodospirillaceae bacterium | reverse complement strand
AGAGTCTGCTTTTGACCCATAGCTGACATTCAATCCAAAGACTGCAACCGACAACTCTCAATTAAAAAGTTGAGAACGATATTGAAAATATAGAGAAATTCGTCGATCTAACCGCGACTTCTTAACCACGAAATGATGGGATCAGCCACTTCTTTATCGTAACCCTTATAGTTATGCGAGGCGCCATCAATCACGGCCTTTGTGTATACGCGCCTGATGGAGCAGAATACCGACGGCACGGTTCAAGCCTGGCAGGACGCCCACGAAGACGTCATCAATCCTATTGTTGGGGACCAATTCTTGGATGGATATCTCAGGCAACACTCCCAAACTACGCGATAAATAAATGCTCTTGGGAGTCAAACAGATACATAAAAGCTCATTCTCAATTCAGCACTGGGCAATATATCGATAGGACCGAACTTATCTCTATACCAACACTTGTACGCATTCATTTCACGGCACGACCTTGACGTTAGGTAGATTTCGACTCAATATTTAGGTCAAGAAAATCAACAATATCGGGAACTCAGCATGAGCATGTCACCAAGTGAGAGAATAACTTTCAGTCCTATTACTGAACGTCCAAAACTGGAGCTCCCAGATGGCGCGCGCATGGTCATATGGCCCTTACTTGCGATGGAAGTATGGGATGTTAACCGTCCTATGCCACGCGTTGTTTTATCGCCTCCCCAAGGTAATTTACTTTCACCGGACATACCTAATTGGAGCTGGCACGAATACGGAATGAGATCCGGAATTTGGCGGCTTTTCCAAATGTTTGATGATTTAGACATCCGACCATGCGTTACGCTCAACGCTCGTGCCTGCATAGATTACCCGCAGGTTACGGAAGCAATCCTCAAGCGAGGATGGGAGTTCAATGCACATTCATACGATCAAATTGCCATGCATAAAGTAGAAAACCAGCAGGAAATGATCGAGAATTCGTTAGACATAATTGAAAAGTTCTGTGGCCGTAAGCCACGTGGCTGGTTTGGTCCCGGGCTTACTCAAACATTTGATACCTTAGATCATTTGGCAAAAGCCGGTATTCAGTACTTTGGCGACTGGGTGCTGGATGACCACCCCATACCGGTTAAAACCATCCACGGTGATTTAGTTGCCCTACCCTACAATTACGAAATCCACGATATCGCCCAGCAGATGATTCAATTTCATGAATCCGAAATTTTCCTCAAGCGCGCGAAAGATCACTTCGACTGCCTATATGAAGAAAGTGCTGAAAATGCTCGATTCATGTGCGTGGCGACCCATCCTTATATATCCGGTGTCCCTCATCGCATCAAATATGTACGGGAAGCCTATGAATATTTTTTGTCAAAACCAGGTGTCATAACAATGGATGGTGAGCAAATTTTGGATTGGTACCTTACTCAGAACAAAGATATCAACCTGGCAGGTACGAATTAATAATGGAAAGACTTAATGACAATATTGAAGACCCCGTAAATTGCTTCGTTCCCCATAGTCCGCCGGTGATTAAAGGCGCAAAATCGGGGCCACTTGAGGGACTGACTTTCACGGTCAAAGACCTTTACGATATCGCTGGTTATAAAACGGGTAATGGGTCTCCAATGTGGT
This sequence comes from uncultured Rhodospirillaceae bacterium, assembly GCA_913054205.1. Taxonomy (GTDB): domain Bacteria; phylum Pseudomonadota; class Alphaproteobacteria; order Rhodospirillales; family UBA2165; genus TMED23. The sequence continues at coordinate 1,274 of CAJXJM010000407.1, read as the reverse complement.
TAGAGAGCCACGAAGCGGCAACAGATACCGCCGCGGTCGTACAATCTTGTTTAAGTTCAGGCGCTACGATGGTTGGTAAAGTCATCTGCGATGAATTTTTTTACAGCTTCATAGGTGAAAATGCCCATTACGGCACACCTACCAACAGTGCCGCGCCAGGCCGGATACCAGGGGGGTCTTCATCAGGTTCAGTAGCCTCCGTTGCGGCAGGCATATGTGATTTTTCCTTAGGCAGCGATACCGGTGGTTCAGTCCGCATTCCGGCAGCGTTTTGCGGGCTATATGGACTTAGGCCAACTTATGGACGGCTGGACCTCACCGGGGCGACAGCAATGGCGCCAAGCTTTGATACAGCCGGATGGTTCGCTCGCGATCTGGACGTATTCCTAAAAGTTGGCCCTGTGCTTCTCGATGGGGGTTCCACGGCGGCCGAGGTTGAACACGTACGGTTGGCTGAGTTTGCCTTTGATGTTGCTGATAATGAAATCACTGTTCCCTTACAAAACTGGATGAACTCTGATCAATGCAATTTATTTTTTGAAAATCCCGTGAGAGAATTACCGGGTGGCATCAGTCTCGATGATGCGCGCGAAGCATTCCGCATTATTCAAGCACGCGAAATTTGGCAGACATTTGGTTCCTGGATCGATCAGAATGCCCCAACCTTCGGCCCTGGCGTAAAAGAGCGCCTGGAAATTGCAAAGACTGTGACGGCAGAAGAATGGGAAACTCAAATTCTGTACAAAGAGAAAGTTGCAACAGCGTTGCGAGAAATCGTGCCGCCGGGGACTGTCATGACTTTACCTGCCACTGCTTCATTGCCGGTGGAAGTAAATACGGACCCAGATCTTCTAAACGCCTATCGGGTTAAAACCCTTAACTTAATTTGTTTGGCTGGTCTTGCCGGCCTGCCGCAAATTTCAATCCCAGTTACAAACTCCAATGGCATTCCTGTGAGTTTGGGCTTAATTGGCTGGGAAGGTGGCGACGAAGCGCTCTTATCCATGGTGTCCCATATTGGTATCACCGGCCGATAACTTCGAAGAACTTCTTAAAAGCTGCACGGGGCTGCCGGATGAAATGTAATGTCCGCTTCTGGCTAATAGCGGACTCTTTCCTGTATTACTGATTACGTCCGCTTTCGGGGGTAGAGCGGACTCTATTCGGATGGTGCTAAAGAGTCCGCTATTAGCCAGAAGCGGACAGCCTATTAAAATATGGGAACAACTCAGAAGCAGATTTATTTACTTTAGTGCGGTAGTATCCTTACCAAA
>CAJXJM010000406.1 GCA_913054205.1 uncultured Rhodospirillaceae bacterium | reverse complement strand
CGATAATGCCGGTGATATTGGGCGGCAGCTTTTTAACTTGTGGGAATCTGTTTTCGAGCGTGCTGAAAAGAAATTGCCCGATCGGTAGAACCGATACCAAAACAGCAATCACCACGGTTGTGGTTAAAACAATCTTGGCCGCTTTTAGCCATTTGGTCCAGGCAAGCACCGCCGCCGCGATTAGCGCAATCAGCAGTAAATTTGCAGGATCTGCAAAAAACCAAAGTATCTTGGATAAATAAAAGAACATGCATTCGTGATACCCTTCTTGGGTATTTTCAGCAACCTTGGAGTTTGACAAATTTAGCCGTCATTCTGGCGAAGGCCAGAATCCAGAAAGAAAATTACGTTCGAGCAAAGAAAAAACTGGACCCTGGATTAAGTCCAGGGTGACGTGTTGGAGAGAATAGTATTTCTTAAAGACTTGGTTGCCTAATCGGTGTGGTTGAGGCACATAAAACAATCCAGAATTTAAAGAAAAGCAGAGAAGAAAATGCCAGATAAACAAAATACACCAAAAATCGGATTTATTGGCCTCGGTATCATGGGCATGCCAATGACCCTGAATTTACTGAAGGCTGGAATGGACGTTACAGTCTGGGGGCGGACAGCTTCCAAAATGGACCCGGCAGTTGAGGCTGGTGCAACACTAGTCAATTCGCCGAAGGAACTCGCCGAAGCCGTCGATATCGTTTTTACCTGCGTCTATGACGCAGATTCAGTCGAGGACGTTATCTTCGCACCGGATGGTCTTGCCGAGGGCGCAAGCGCAGATATGCTGATGGTGGATTGCTCGTCGATCAATCCGGATCGGGCGCGGGAAATATCGGCGCGCCTAAAAGCAGAAAACAGCATGAGCTTCGTTGATTGCCCGGTTTCCGGTGGTCGTTTTGGTGCTGCCGATGGCACGTTAGTGCTGATGGCTGGCGGCGAAGAAGCCGATATTGAGCGGCTGCGCGCGGTGGTTGATCCAATCTCAAGCCGCCTTACCCATATGGGGCCGGTCGGCTGCGGCCAAGCGACCAAGCTCGTCAATCAAACCATCATTGGCGCTGAAGTTGCGGTCATGGCCGAGATGTTTGCCTTCGCCGATGACTACGGCGTTAAAGTTTCAGAGATACCAGCAGCGCTCGCGGGCGGATGGGCAGACTCAACCGTTATGCAAGATCACGCAAAACGTATGATCAACGCAGAGTATTGGACAACAGCACCTGGCAATATGATTAAAGATATGAACGCAGCCTGTGATATGGGTCGAAAAACCGGCGCGCCAATGCCGGTTTCATCTCTGGTAACCGAGCTCTATCGTTTTCTCGGTGCCCAGGGCAATAGTGACAAAGGCCAGATCGGCCTAATGTATCTCTACAAACAAGACGCCCTAAAATAATCGTGCGGTAAGGATAATAAAATGGCTAAAAAGAAGAAAAAACTAGAAGACCTTCGTTCCCAACGCTGGTACGGCCCGAATAACATGCGCGGCGTCAGTGCGCGCGCCCGCTCCCGGCAGATGGGGTTCGGCCCGGAAGACATCAATGACAAGCCAAGGATCGGCATCATCAACACCTGGAGTGACATGAACACCTGTCACTCGCACTTCAAGGACCGCGCCGAAGAGATCAAGCGCGGCGTCTATCAGTCCGGCGGATTTCCGATCGAGCTGCCGGCCATGTCCCTAGGCGAAATCCTGGTGAAGCCGTCGACCATGCTCTATCGGAATTTCCTGGCGATGGAGGCCGAAGAGCTGATGCGCTGCCATCCAATTGACGGTGTTGTCCTGATGGGCGGATGCGATAAGACAACTCCTGCTCTATTGATGGCAGCTTTGTCGATGAACATTCCGGCGATCTATATGCCAGCCGGCCCGATGCTGCGCGGCTACTTTGCCGGCGAGACCTTGGGCAGCGGCACCGATGTGCTGCGCTATTGGGCAGACCGCCGCGCCGGCCTTATTGATGATGAGAAAATGGAAAACGTTGTCAGCGGCATGTCGCGCTCGGCAGGTACCTGCATGGTGATGGGAACTGCGGCAACGATGATGGCGCTCGCCGAAACGCTTGGCATGACATTGCCGGGCGCCTCCTCTATTCCAGCCGTCGATACCAGCCACGCGCTGATGGCGTCGGCTTGCGGTCGGCGCATTGTTGATATGGTGTGGGAGGATTTAAAACCCCGCGACATTATGACCGAGGCGGCTTTTGATAACGCGACAACCGTCGATATGGCGATGGGCGGCTCGACCAATGCGATGATCCATCTGATTGCGATTGCCGGGCGGGCTGGCATCAAGCTCGACCTCGAACGCTTTGATAAAATTTCGCTTAAGACTCCTGTGCTCGCCAACATCAAACCGTCTGGTGAATTTTTGATGGAGGACTTCTATTATGCCGGCGGCATTCGGGGGCTGATGAACAATCTCAAAGATCATCTCGATCTCAGCCAAATAAATGTCACCGGCGGGACTCTAGGCCAGTCCATCAAAGATCAGCCGGTTTATTTGGACGACGTGATAAAGCCGATAGACAAGCCGCTCTATCCCCAAGGCGGCACTGCGATATTGCGCGGTAATCTTGCGCCGGACGGTTGCGTGATCAAACAAACCGCCGCCGATCCAAAATTCCATCAACACATTGGCAAAGCCGTGGTCTTTAAAGACTACCCCGATCTGCATCTTCGTATTGATGATCCGAATTTGGACGTCGATGAGAACTCTGTGTTGGTTCTGCAAAACGCCGGTCCGATTGGCGCGCCCGGCATGCCGGAATGGGGCATGCTGCCGATCCCGAAAAAGCTGCTCGAAAAAGGCGTCCGCGATATGGTGCGGATTTCAGATTGCCGAATGAGCGGCACGGCCTATGGCACCTGCGTGCTCCATGTTGCGCCCGA
>CAJXJM010000405.1 GCA_913054205.1 uncultured Rhodospirillaceae bacterium | reverse complement strand
TAACCTAAGTGACCGGAACAAAGTGATCCTTATCTCTCTGGAAGAACAATGTTTATGCTATCCTAAATCAATGCCCCTTAACGATACAGAAATACTGGCGCGATTGGAAAGCATTGGAGAGCAGGGTGGGAAGTTGCTCGACATTGGCGAAGCTGCGCTGCTGCTGGCACATCTGGATTTACCAAAAAATAACTTCACCAAATATCTCGATGAACTGGAATTGATCGCGTCGAATTTGAGCGAAGCGTCACGAGACGCAAAGACTTTGCCCGACCAGATAACAGCGCTTTCGGACACCCTCTACAATCGTCATGGATATCGCGGCGATTTAGACTCATATGACGATCCACAAAATGCCAACCTCATGCGCGTGATGGATCGCCGGAAAGGGCTGCCTGTGGCGCTTGGGGTTTTGGTCATCCATGCCGGTCGTTCCCAAGGATGGAATATTACGGGCCTGAATTTCCCTGGCCATTTTTTGTTGCGACTGACCAAATCTGGCGAGCATGCCCTGATCGATCCGTTCGATGAAGCACGTCTTCTCCTCACTGAAGACCTCCAACATTTATTGGCCGGGGTCCACGGTCCCGAGATGAAATTGCAATCGGAATTCGTTCGATCCGTTTCCGACCAGGATATTCTAATTCGGCTGCAAAATAACATTAAAACCCGGGCGCTCCGCGATGGCGATCGCACACGCGCGCTGGAAATATTGATATCGATGAATTTGATAGGGCCGACAAATGTTGATGTGCTGGCAGAATTGGCGGTGCTGGAATCTTCCGAAGGCAACTATAAATCGGCGCTTGGGCGCCTTGATCTCTTTCTCGAACGCAACCCGGAAACAGAAAGCGCTGACGACCTTATGCGCCTTAAACAAAATCTAAAACGTCGCCTCAACTGAGGGACATAAAATTTAAATTGATTTATGATGATACCATGAAACTCGCCAAGACCATTCAATTTGATATTTCTGATACCCAGATATTTGAACGCGCCGCCGCGGTGCAGGAATGGGCGATCTCAGGAACCTTTAGCTTCGTCGACAGCGATCCCGATTCGTGGCCCCGCAAACAACGGCTGGCATTTCGCACGTCCTGGCTCGGCATTGGCAGTTTCGGGAATTCGACGTTTGTCCAGGTGGCGGATATATCCGCGTCGGAATACGAACAGGCCATTGAGGTGCTCGCCAAGTATCTGGTTCAAAAATTTAATGCCCCTAACCCAGAGGCCGCTGCCGAGGCTGCCCGGCAAGAAATTGACGACATGGCCACCTTGTGCAATCACCCGCCAGGGACACTGCTGGCGATCGAACGTGAAATCACCGGACAGAACATCACAGAAAGAACACGTGTGTTAAAACCTGCCGATAAATCGGCACACTCTAGAATCTGGACCATAGTGGAAGATGATTAGTCTCCATTGAGCCCTCAAAAGGCCGAGGCCACGACGCCTACCCTACGCCAACAGGTAAATTTTCCGCCTCGCCCAAATGATGGAGATTGTAAAGATCGGTGGCGGAGGCCCAGCGAAGCCGACATATTTCCTCAGCGCATTCAAGTGCGCGAGCATCCAGTTCCGGCGTGCCCAAAAACTTTTTCGCCATATCCAGCTGACGCGCCGAGTGCTCTTGGTCGGCCAATTCATGGGCGACAAAAAACTCAATCGCTTTTGAATCCCGCTCGAAACCGTAATGGCTGGTGAGGGCGGGGATGGTGATTTCATTATTAAGCTGGGGTTGTTGGCCTTCCTGTGTAAAAAAGGCTGCCAATACAACGCCGATCGGCTCGACCAATGCGAGATGGCGATAATAAAGAGTTCTGCCCCACCACGCCGGCGTCATCTTGGTCTGATCGATCTCTTCCCGTGTCATTCCCGCCGCGAGACAAAAATTATACAGCATATCAATATGTTCGTGCGGCTCTTCTCCAATTTCGGTCTGGGCTAACAAACCCTCTTCTTCGGCCAGATTCTCAACGCACATTTTCCGGATTTCAGCCGGGCCACGCGCATATAAGATGCCAAAGGCTTCGAGAGCGAGCTCAACATATTTGAGGTGGTTGGCCTGATGAATTCCGAGTACCCGAATATCCAGTTCGCCTTTGGCCAAGGCTGTGAACAATGGGTGATTTTTGGTGTGCCACTTATCACGAACGGCGATTATTTTATCACCGATGTCGCCCTTTGATCCTGGTGTTGTATCCGGCGCCATTATGCCCTCCCTTGTTACTATCTCAGCTAAAGGTAAGATCATACCTAATCAACAGCCTCTTTAAAATGGTTTCCGATTCTGCGGATTTCAAAATCTTGCCCGATGCTCTGGAGAATGGCATGCTACCCGCCACTGTTGAATGATGTCGGGGGCCAACTTCATGACGCGCTATTCCATTAGCCAGCCGGTTACTCAGGTTGAAGCGCCGCGCTTGGTGACCGGCCAGGGTCGCTACACCGATGACGTGACACTGCCGCGCCAAGCTTACGCATTCTTTTTGCGCTCTCCCTATGCCCATGCTGATATCAAGCGCATGGATACGGCTGCGGCCAAAGAAATGCCGGGCGTGCTCGCCGTACTCACCGGCGCTGATTATGCCGAGGAAGGGCTTGGCCAACTGACCGGCGCCTCACCGGCGAAGCGCCGCGATGGCTCGCAAATGTACCGGCCTGACAGACCCGCGATGACCCGCAACCGGGTTTATCATGTCGGCCAATCGGTGGCGCTTGTTGTCGCCGAAACCATCAACCAGGCAAAAGATGCCGCCGAGGCAATCGAGATCGAATACGATCCTCTCCCCGTCCATGTTGAAACTGCGACGGCCAACGATCCGGCAACGCCGCTTATGCACGATGATTGTGCCAACAATGAAGCCGTCTACGCTGAGCTGGGTGACA
>CAJXJM010000404.1 GCA_913054205.1 uncultured Rhodospirillaceae bacterium | reverse complement strand
GGCATTATTGAGCGGGATTTGCCATTCTACAGCGCGGCCATTTCACCGGAGTTTGTCAGTGGCATGAGCACGTTTTCTAAACATATGGGGCTCATCGATGAGGACATTTCTTATGAAGACGCGGTTGCAACCCAGTTTAGTGATTTGTGGGACGCCTAGATTAAGCTATTGAACGGCGTTCGACTTGTTGATCGAGTTGAGCATCGTAACTTGCATCATCAGCTCTAAAGATTTCTCGGGATCATCGCAGATCGCTTTTGTTTCGTCCTGACGTTGTTTCCGAACGACCGGGTCTTTTTCTTCCATGATTTTTTTGTTGCGGATGGATTGCGCCTGGACGTATTCGACCGCGATCGGGCGGCGTTGGCGATCATAGAGATCAAGCAAGTCTTCACTGGCACCTTCGTGCAGAATCTGAATGATTTTCTCAGCTGCGTTGATGCCATCATGGACGCCGCCATTCATGCCCATTCCTCCAAGCGGATTATTTACATGCGCCGCATCACCGGCCAGCAATACGCGGCCGGCGCGGTAGGTTTCCGCTACCCGCTGGTTTACCGGATAGAGCGTTGAATGAGAAATTGTGTATTTTTGTTCCTTCGGCGCAAATCCTTGAATGCGCGATTCGAGGTAATCTTCCTCAAGAATTTCTTCATTTGACATGTTGGGATCGGTTGGAATTAAAAAGCGCCACATTTCAGGCGCTCGAATGACAGCGCACCATTCATCCGGGTCGGTGATATAGGCGACAGGGCACATATCCGGGACAATTTTTGTAATGTCTTCAGTTGTGCTGACGACCATGAACAGCTCAGGATAGGTAAATCCCGGAAATCCAATACCCAATGTTTTGCGCGCAAAACTGCGCGAGCCGTCGCAGGCGATCAGATAATCTGCGGTCACGGATTGTGGACCGTCGGGGGTTTCGTAATGGACTGTGACGGATGTATCGTCCTGTTCGAGATGGGTCGCACGCGCATTAAAACTAACTTCTGCATGCGGATAGTCCGGCAATGTATCGACGATGATACGCGTAAGTTTATATTGCTCGGCCTGCAAACGATACGGGTGGTTGGTGTAGTCGCTGACGCCAGCTAAATCAAATTCTGCAATAAGCCCATCGCGGCGGTCACGATACTGGAACTGCGGTGTGATCAGGCCCTGGGCGTGAAGCTCATCGGTTACGCCAAGTTTTTCAAGCATATCTAGAGTTGGCGGATGGAAAGTCGACGCACGCATATCTAAAAGGAGACCGCTTTCGGCTTCCAAAATGGTGACCTTGATGTCGGCCTGAGCCAGCACAAGAGCCGTGGTGCATCCAACCGGGCCAGCGCCTGCTATAACGACATGTTTTTGTTTTGCCATCACTTGAAATCCATTTACATTCACCATATTGTATTAATTATTGTATACAAAATATTCCAATTTGGATTGACTTTAAAGCACTAATCTCGATTTATTTTTCCCAGTGTATTATTATTAATTATTTAAAAACAAAGTGTTATATTCTTTCTAATAATTTTAGTGGCATTCTTCTTGAAAATTATTGTGTACAAATACAATAGTTGTTGCTTAATATTGTATGCCTTTTGAAAACTATGATATGAAAGAATAACCCATCATATAAGCGAGGAACAATGTCAAAAGCAGCACAACGAGCTTATACGGCCATCAGAGACTCTATCCTTAGTGGAGAATATGAACCCGGAACACATCTGACGGAATCGGATCTGGCAAAATTTATCGGTGTCAGTCGTACGCCTGTGCACGATGCATTGTTGCATTTGAAAGCCGATGGCCTCGTTGATATGCAGCGTAATCAAGGTGCCCGCGTAAAATCCTACTCAGACCGAGATATAGACGAGCTCTATGAATTGCGGGCTTATCTTGAAGGCTATGGCACCGAAATGGCGGCGACCTATCGGAAAGATAGCGACATAGAAGCTTTGGAAAATCTGGCTATTGAAATGGAAACTCTTGGAGACGCCGAAAGTACGGAAGAGTTATATGAACTTTCCAGGCTGAACAGCGAATTTCACAAAATCATTGTGGATGCTTCAGAAAGCGAACTCTTAAAAACCTTGCTCTCAAACTTGGTGGAAATGCCGTTGGAAGTGCTTAAAAAACGCACCTGGAGTGGACGCCTCAATCGGCAACGCTCAAATGAGCAACACCGGGATATTATCGAGGCACTTAAACAACGGGATCCTAAATGGGCGCGCGCCGTTATGTACGGGCATCTGATCTCAAACCGCCCTCTTCCCGAGGCCGATTAATATTTAGAATCTCTCCATCAGCCAGCCTTTGCCGATAAATTTGTCGTCGATGCCAAGGGCGCGGAAGGTGTGCCAAATGGTCGCAACGTTGATCGGGATCACCGGCTTGCCGAGCTGTTGCTCCAAAGTTGGAAAAAGATCAACGTTACTTAAATTTGTGCCAACTTGGACAATCGCGTCAACATCGTCACCATCCAGCTGGTTGAGCACGACATCAACAACATCGCTACGCGGCGTATGAGAGATTGACGTGGCCGTATCGCATTTCAGTCCAACAACTTTTTTCACTTCAAACCCTGTTTCGCCAAAGAAGCGATGGACCTGCTCATCACCCACCGGCTGATACGGCGTCAGGACAGCAACACTTTTTGCTCCAAAGGCGTTAAGTGCATCTCTGACGGCCGCAGCGCCCGAGGTTAAGCCCATGTCCGGGCCCATAACATCGCGGATGCGATCTTCGAATTCCGCATTTCCTTCTAAGCCGCCCCAAAAAGTTTCCGCCGACATTCCCATCATGATGTAGTCCATCTCCGCCGTCAGAATATCTCGCATGGCTAACGGAATGGTTGGACGAATGGCTTCGATAAAAGCCAGGAACATATTGTCGCTGGTCAGATCCGG
>CAJXJM010000403.1 GCA_913054205.1 uncultured Rhodospirillaceae bacterium | reverse complement strand
TTGCTGTTTATTTTGTTGTATAAATTCGGCGATGCGGTTTTGACTGTGATGAAAATCCCATTTTTTCTTGAGCTGGGATTTTCCAATACGGAGATCGGCACTATCGCCAAGCTGGTTGGGTTTCCGCCGTTAATTATTGGCGGCTTGTTTGGTGGATTATTGCTCGCGAAGATCGGCATAATGCGAGGTCTTCTCATAAGCGGCGTGTTGATGGCGGCATCCAATTTGGTTTTTGTTGTTCAGGCTTCGGCAGGATATAGCCCGGGAATGCTGGCGGTGACCATCGGGGTTGAAAACTTTACCACCAGCATGGGGACGGTTGCTTTTGTTGCCTATCTCTCCAGCCTTTGCAATGTTGCCTATACCGCCACTCAATATGCACTGCTCACTTCTTTTATGGCATTTTCTCGTACCGTGATGACATCAGGATCAGGCTGGGTGGCGGATCAGGTGAACTGGCCGACGTTTTTCATCTTAACGACAGTGGCGGCACTACCGGGATTATTTTTGCTGGTCTATATGATTAAGAAGGTTAATCAGCCAGCACAGCCTCAACCGCCTGACTAACAGCGCCCACAGGAATAAAGTGCATTTCCCGCCCGCCGAAATCCTGGGCGCGGATGATGGTGAGGTTATGTGCCATCGGCATAAATTTTTCCGGCACCGTCCGACCGAACAGCGAAATTAATTTAGCACCGCCTGTTGCAAACATATGACCTGTACCAGAATCGTTGGAGACCGCTAATGCCAAACGAGTGGATAGCGCCATTGTTAACTGTGGGGAAAAATCATGTGCTTTGCCGAGGCCGTCTTCTTGCAACGGGAACAATGCTTCGGGTATGGCGGCCTTGATCTCATTCTGCCAATCCTCTTCTTGCGGTCCGAGAATAAAAACCGGCACACGGCTCTTTTCCACCTGCTCTTTGGCGAGCTCAATAAAATTCTCAAGCGGCCAGCATTTTGGCAAGCCGCCTGCACCCGGCGACAGGCCGATATAATCGGGCCCGCTCGGCAGCGCGGCGGCGGCAGTTTCATGAAGACCCGGATCAAGCTCTATATCCAGCTTGTCTGGTGTTGGAAAAGTTTGCCCGGTGGTGATTTCCAATAAATCGAGCAATTGGCGCTGCATCAATTTAGGAAAAATATAATCCTTCGGCGGTTTTTTGGACGACAATATGAAATTGCCAAACGGTGAAACAAAAGCCCGATGGCGGATGCGAAATAAAATGAGGGTTGCCAACGCAACTTTCTGTGTATCGATAATCAGCTCAAAGCCGCGGCCACCAAGCGGGCGCTTTAATAACTCTTTGGGGCTAATGCCGACGCCCGCCGCCTCTCCGGTTAATGCGCCCGGGCATTCAATCACTTCGTCAATTAATCCCGCCACCACGGGCGCCATGATACCGGCATAGACGCTGGTATCTTTTCCGGCGAGCCAGGTGATGTGCGCCTCCGGAAACGCCTGTCGCAAACCGCGAACAAAGGGCAGTTTCAAAAGGCTGTCGCCGATCCGGTCTAGGCCGACATATACCAAGATGGTTTTTGGTGTTGCGTCATTTGACATTGTCGTTCTTGGGTAGCATAGGGCGCAGTTTTAGAAAACTCAAAAACCCAAAAAACATAAGCTTGACTAAAACTAAGGCCCGTTCGATCATTTTGTGACTATATATAAAATAAGACAAAGACAATAGGAGCGAACCATGCGCATTGGGGTGCCAAAAGAGATCAAAGTTCACGAATATCGCGTTGGGCTTGTTCCGGCGAGCGTCCGTGAACTCGTCCACAATGGTCATGAAGTTGTTGTCGAGCAAAATGCGGGTGTAGGTGTTGGTTTTGAGGACAGCGACTATCAAGCTGTTGGCGCGAATATTTTGCTGGGCGCAGAAGATGTATTTGAAACCGCCGAAATGATTGTCAAAGTCAAGGAACCGCAGAGCTCTGAACTATCGTTGCTGCGCCCAGACCAAGTGCTGTTCACCTATCTTCATCTGGCGGCGGAGCCCGATCAAACCGAGGGCTTGGTTAATTCGGGCTGCATCGCGATTGCCTATGAAACTGTCACCGATGATCAGGGCGGGCTGCCCTTACTGGCACCGATGAGCGAAGTCGCCGGACGCATGTCCATTCAAGTGGGCGCGGCTTGTTTGGAAAATGAAAAAGGCGGCAAAGGCATTTTACTTGGCGGTGTGCCGGGTGTGCCGGTAGCAAAAGTTGTCGTGCTCGGCGGCGGCGTTGTCGGCACCAACGCGGCGCGCATGGCAATGGGTTTAGAAGCCTCCGTCACGGTGATCGATAAATCATTGCCGCGACTCAATGAGCTGGACATGCAATTTGGTGCAACGCTGAATACGATCTACGCGACGATGGAATCGGTTGAGCAATATGTCATTCATGCAGATTTGGTGATTGGCGCGGTTTTAATTCCGGGCGCGGCAGCGCCAAAGCTGGTGACCAAAGACATGATCCATAAAATGCAAAAAGGCTCGGTTGTCGTTGATGTTGCGATTGACCAAGGTGGCTGTTTTGAAACCAGCCGGCCAACAACCCATGCCGACCCGACCTACTTGGTCGATGATGTTGTGCATTATTGCGTCACTAATATGCCGGGAGCGGTGGCGCGCACGTCGGCTCGCGCGCTCAACAACGCGACCTTGCCGTTCGTTTTGGATCTTGCAAATAAAGGCTACATCCAGGCGTTGAACGACGATCCGCATCTTATGAACGGTCTCAACATCCACAAAGGTGACGTAACCTATGAAGCCGTTGCCAAGGATCTTGGCCTAACTTTCGTGGCGCCGGCCAAAGCCATTTCATAATTTAAAGCGGCCTATTAAATCTATTGCATTGTTGAGGCTTTTGCCACCGGCATGGTGGTCGCGAGCTTGCTGCTGGTAAAGCGCATGACCG
>CAJXJM010000402.1 GCA_913054205.1 uncultured Rhodospirillaceae bacterium | reverse complement strand
GAGCCAATTCCACCGTCAGCATGGACCCGTCATCTAATCCCTCATCAGCCAAGACAAGGGTGCCGTCAGTTTCTGAGACATTCAAAGAAGTGCGCTCTGCCGGGTCCGGGCTTTCAGTTTCCCGCAACGGATAGAGTTCCGCGATTTCACCGTCTTCGGCCCATCGGCCAAGCGGACACCAGCCACCACAATCGATATCGAGCCGCAGCGCAGCGTCAAGGGCAGCGCGATCTACGCCGGTTTGACCGCCGGAGATAATTTTCTCGATAATGTAAGAATTCTGCGTTTCAGACATAATAAATAATACCATAGAAAAAGGCGTCCAGAGGATGGTCTGAACGCCTTTGAAAAATAAGATTAGAAATATTAAGCAGCCTGAAAAACAGCTTCCAGTTCTTCTGTCGCTTTCTCTTTATCGATACTTTCGACCGCAGCAAACTCTCCTGCCAATCTTTCAAGCGCGGCTTCATAAATTTGGCGCTCACTGAAGGACTGATCGGGCTGGCCAACATTGCGGTGAAGGTCACGCACAACTTCCGCAATTAAAACCGGATCGCCGGAATTAATCTTGGCTTCGTATTCCTGGGCGCGGCGGCTCCACATGGTACGTTTTACCCGGGCGCGGCCTTTAAGCGTTGTCACCGCCGTTTCCATAATTTTACGCGAGCTAACTTTCCGCAAACCCGAAGTTTCCATTTTATTGGTCGGCACCCTGAGGGTCATCCGGTCATTGTCGAAGGTTACCACAACCAATTTTAGAGACTGGCCGGCAATGGTTTCTTTTTCAATACCTCGCACTTGGCCAACGCCATGGGTCGGATAGACAACAAAATCACCGGTCTTAAATGCAATTTTATCTTTTTTGGTACTTTTAGCCATATTTCTATAGATCTCCACCAATTTTCAAATAAGCGCTAACAATTTACCTCGCCGGTCGCAGTGCTTTTCTTTCGCGCCCGGTGCGCCAAAATGGTCAAATTTTTACAAGTTTACCTGATATCTGTGATTACTTGGGTGCAATATCCCAACAATTCAAGTCACATTACCCCATAAACACAATGCCGAGCCGGGTTTTAAAACCCGATCGGTGAACACAGTATACCACAAAAAAAGGGGTAGATACAGACCCATTTGTTAACATGTGTATTAAATGGGATAAACCACAGAAATTGGCCCGCAACTACGGGCCAATTCTCTTTCTTACTTTATAAATAACTCAAATTTATCAATGAGTTATTATAAACTCGGCAGCTAGCTGCCGGGTCCTGGATTTTCGCTCAATTCAGCGCGTTTACCTTCTTTGCCTTTCCAGTCTTCAGCGTCCGCCGGGGATTCGCCTTTGACGGTAATATTAGGCCAGACAGCGGATAATCTAGTATTTAATTCAAGAAATTCATCCAAGCCGTCTTCGGTGTCAGGTAAAATTGCTTCGGCTGGACATTCTGGCTCGCACACACCGCAATCGATGCATTCATCCGGATTGATTACCAAAAAGTTTTCACCCTCATAAAAGCAGTCGACGGGGCAAACCTCGACGCAATCCATAAATTTACATTTAATGCAGCTTTCGGTGACGATATAAGTCATGTTGGTCTCCGTTAAATCCCTATAATTTTTGTTGGCCTAACTGGCAGGCGCAGTCTTTCTTACACTTAAGATGCAGAGATGCCAAGTCTTGCCATTACTCTTTTTCGGGCCTCGCCGCGGTCACGATCATCTACATAAATCAGGCCAGCTACTCTGCTTATTAGATTCGCTTCAAAGTGATCGACATTGCCATCGGCAAAAGCCACTTCCCAGAGCATTTCAATCATCTGGATGCGCTGCTCTGGTTCATAGCGGTCTTTAATCACCCGGGTAAAACTATAAAGTTCGCCAGCTTCCTTTACGACTTCTTCGGCTTCATTGACCAAGGTTTCAGTTTCTTCCTCATTAAGATCAAAATGAGATTTCATCAGACGCGTAATGCTCGCCCGTTCATCTTCATCAAAATGTCCGTCCATACAGGCAGCCTCAACCAGAAGCGCGGCAGCGGCAGCCTGCAACTCGTCCTTATCCGGAGGGCCAGCTTTCGCAGCTCCTTCGGAAAACAATGCTTTAATTCGATTTATCATGGCGCTGTATCTATCACGCTCCTTGGCGTTAGAAAAGCCGGACATGGCCAGCTTATTAATTTTTGCCCATCAACTTATCGATAGCGCGGCGTTCGGTTTTGGTGGGCCTGCCGGACCCCATCTCCCGCTTGCCGACAGTGGCGACTGGTTCTTTGTCTTCTTTCTTCTGGCGAACCGGTGGTGCCAAATCTTCGTAAAGCGCTTGGGCTTCCGGCGCCGGTCCCCGGCGGGTACCAAGCTCGATAATTTTAATGATGCGAATATCCAGGCCTTTTGGAAAAGTCAGCACGTCGCCCAAGCGGACCGCATGATGGGCTTTGGAGGTGATATCGCCATTTACCCGCACTTTGCTCGATTGGCAAAACTTGGTTGCGAGAGAGCGGCTTTTCATAAAGCGTGCGTGCCACAACCATTTATCCAAACGCAGTCCTTTATCTTTCTGGCTGCGGTTCATGAAATTGAAAGCTCTTTCAGTTTGGCAAAGGGCGAGTCCTCCGGCGGCGATTGATTTTGGGAATGTTGGCCTGACGTGTTTGGTCGTTTGGATTTATGGTTTTTTTGGAAACGTTTCTTTTTGTCTTTTTTGGCGAGGGCAAAAAGAACAGTCTCGGTTTCTAAATTGTCTTTTTTGGGCGCTTTTTGTTTCTCATAACCAAGCGAGTTCAACACACCGATCACATCTTCTGCCGAGCACCCCAGCAAGTTCAATAACTCGGCATCTGCTTCAAACGGGCCTTTGACTGCGCGCTTTTTAAGCATGCCCATGATGCGCTCCAAAATATCGATGCGAACCGACA
>CAJXJM010000401.1 GCA_913054205.1 uncultured Rhodospirillaceae bacterium | reverse complement strand
AGCGCCGTGCGTGCTGCGGGCCGGCGGCGAACTTACAGTGAAAGTTGAAGGCTCGGGCAAGGGCGGCCCCAACACGGAATTTCTGATGGGGCTGGCGGCGGGGCTTGAGGGCATAGAAGATGTCTTCGCAATTGCCTGCGATACCGATGGTGCAGATGGGCTTGTTGACAATGCAGGCGCGATAATCACGCCGGATACTTTGGCGCGCGCGCAAACCGCAGGGCTCGATCTAGATGCGATGCTCGCCGATAACGATGCCTATAGTTTTTTTGAAGCGTTAGATGATTTGGTGATCAGTGGTCCTACCCACACCAACGTTAACGATTTACGCGCGATTTATATTTTCGCCTAAGGATTTTTTAACAACTCGAACATTTTATCGCCAAAGACTTCTCTGGCATCATCATGCTGAGATTTCACGGCGGCGGCAAATAACGCCTGCTCTTCTGGTGTTAGCTCGACAATCTCGCAGCCTTCGTCTTCAATGGCTTTTCGGGAATCGATGACTTCTTGTTCAGCCTGGCGACGTTGCCAAATAATTGCTTCTTGGACAGCTTCATCCATAGCGATCTTAAGTTCTTCCGGCCAGGTGTAATAGGCTGTCCGGTTACACATGATGCTGCGCGAAATATAAAAGTGGTTCGAGAGCGTGTGGTAGTGGTGATACTTGTGCGCGCCGTATGTCACTGTATTTGCGAACGGATTTTCCTGAGCATCCAAGCTGCCATCGACAATGCCTTCAATCGCTTCGGTCAAATCCATGCGTTTAGGCGTTGCGCCGAGTAACTCAAAGGTGCGGGCCTGTACATCGCTTGGCAGCACGCGAATGCTCATACCTTGAAAATCATCGGGCGAGCGGATCGGACGCAGTTTGTTGGAAATCTGCCGGAAGCCGTTCTCAAAATAGCCGAGAATTTTGTAATTGATGCGTTCTTCGGTTTTTTGCGACAAATATCGGCCGAGCGCGCCATCCATCACCGCTCGCGCTTGATCGTTGTTCTCAAACAAAAATGGCAAATCAACGAAGCCGAGCTCCGGCACGCGATCGGTTAAATAGCTCGAAGACTGGTAAGAAACTGTCAGAAATCCATTTTCGGTCAGCCACAAGATATCTTCGCCCTTAAAGCCAAGATCCATGATGTTATAGATATATTTAATATCGACATCATCGCCGAACTGCCCCTCCAGCCGGTCGCCAATCATTTTGAGAGATTGGCTGAATGAGGTCGTCGGCGGGCCGTAACCGCCAAGGCGAATTTGCCAGGGATTATTTTTGGGCGTGCTCAAGATAAATTCCTAAAATAACTAAATGCATTCAATGGGATGGGACCATAGCGAATGTCATGGGGTATATCCATATCTTTGGCATTGGTTGAGGCGGCGAATTCAATAAATATCTTTTAGGCATCGCACTTCCCGGCTATGTAGGGTGTCATCATGTGTGGTTTAACGGCAATTTTCAGCTATGGCGATACTGCGCCACCGGTCGATGAGGCTGAGCTTCTTCGGATGCGAGAGGCGATGATCGCGCGTGGCCCCGACGGTGCAGGTACGTGGGTTTCTAACGATAAGCGGGTTGGGTTGGCCCATCGCCGGCTGGCGATTATTGATGTCGGACCGAGCGGTGCCCAACCGATGGAACTCCGGGACGATACCGGCAAAAGTCGCCTGCAAATCACCTATAACGGCGAGATTTATAATTTCCAAAAGTTGCGGGCTGAGCTGATCGCCGAAGGGCGAAATTTTACAACCAATTCAGATACCGAAGTTTTGCTCCACCTCTATGACCGAGACGGCGCTGATATGTTGCCGAAGCTTCGCGGCATGTTCGCTTTTGCTATTTGGGATGAAACCAAGCAAGGATTGTTTTTGGCACGCGACCCATACGGCATTAAGCCGCTATATTATGCTGATCAAGGCGGGACCTTGCGGGTTGCCTCGCAAGTCAAAGCGCTGCTCGCCGGCGGCGCAATCTCGACAGCGCCAAATCCCGCAGGACATGTCGGCTTTTTCACCTTGGGCTACGTTCCCGAGCCCCACACCATGTATAGAAATATCAGCGCTCTGCCCGCAGGCTCCAGCCTCTGGATCGACAAGTCCGGCCGAAAAAATGAGCGCCTCTATTTTGATCTAACAGAGAAAATGACGGAGCTGGAAGGCGCTTCACCAGTCGCCTCAGCAGAAGAATTACGAACAGCGTTAAAAGAAAGTGTCGAGCATCATCTCGTCTCTGACGTGCCGGTCGGTGTGTTCTTGTCGGCGGGTTTAGATTCTGCCTCGATCATGGCATTTGTGTCGGAAGTGGCGGGCAGCCAGATGGAAACCATGACCCTTCGCTTCGATGAATTGGCGGGCGGCCTTTGGGACGAGGCACCCTTGGCGACCGACATAGCCAAATTATATGACACCCGTCATCAAACCAGGACGGTGAGGGGCGAAGATTTTCACGCCGACAAGAAAAAGCTGTTGGCGGCGATGGATCAGCCCTCAATCGATGGGGTGAATACTTATTTTGTCTCAAAAGAAGCCGCCGATATGGGTTTGAAAGTGGCCTTGTCCGGGCTCGGTGGTGATGAGCTTTTTGGCGGTTATGATACCTTTCGCCAAGTGCCGTCCTTGGTTCAAAACCTCGGATGGATACCTGGTCTTCGGACTTTGGGTGCTGGGTTTCGCATTTTAAGCGGCCCAGTCCTAAAACGTCTAACCTCACCTAAATATGCCTCCTTGTTTGAATATTCCGCCGATTATGGCTCGGCCTATTATTTGCGGCGGGGCTTGTTCTTGCCGTGGGAATTGCCAGAGTTCCTGGACGGTGAATTGGTGCGCGAGGGCTGGCGGGAGCTCTCTTTGATCAACACCATGAATGCATCTGTCGCCGGGGTTGGTCAGCCGCGCAATAAGGTCGCTGTGCTT
>CAJXJM010000400.1 GCA_913054205.1 uncultured Rhodospirillaceae bacterium | reverse complement strand
TGAATTGCTGTCCATCGGTGGAAACGATGCCGGCCGCTTCCTGGCCCCGGTGCTGTAAAGCATGCAGACCAAGTGCTGCGTGCGCAGCGGAATCTTTGTGATCGAAAATGCCGAAGACACCACATTCTTCGTGGAAATGATCATCATCAAAGGGGTTGGTGGTAATATCTATCATTGGGTCCTGTCTAGGAGGTTTTCAATTCCACGGCGTTCTTTTTTACCATATCCGCTCCGATCCCCAACGCCTGAATTTTTGGTCGTCGGACGGACGAGCCTCTCATAGGCTTCTTTTTCAATAAGTTCGCGGGTTTTGGCGCTCATATTTTCTGCTGCGTCCGCACCCATAATTTTAAAGTCTTCGGGTAAAATATCGTTCAAAGCGCGTGTACCTGTGCGAATCAATGAAAGCGATTTCGCTTCGACCATCCAAGTTGGCTGTTTTTCCGGTGGCCAAATATTTTCGGCAATGATGTAACCGCCGGCGAGGAGTATCCCAGCAGTCGCGATCCCCGCCAACATGCCGAGCGAGCGATCCAGTGCATTTAACCGGCTATTGCGGACCCAGCCACCGATCACCGAGCTGAGCAGAAATAAAACCACCAGCGTTGCAATAAAGACCAACACGCCGCCTGCAAGATCTGCAAAAAATTCGTTCTCAATATATTGACGAGCATAGGGCCGGATAACGGGGAATGCAAAAATAGTCACAATCGCCGAACCCAACCAGGACAGCACAAATAATCCGCCGCGTACGAATCCGAGGGCCAAACCAATGATTGCCCCCAACACAAGGAGCACAATCACACCGATATCGAGGATATTTATGGGGAGATTTTCCATCGATCTCTAGGCCTTATCCTTGATTGGCAGCCGCTTTTTCATGCGGTTTCTTTGGCGGATTTTTTTCGCCTTCAATGCGGATATAGTCGAGTAACTGTTCCAAGTGTTTAATCCTAACGACGCTTAAATTTTGTGTAGATTCCTTCTTCGCCGAGCCAGAACGCCGATGTAATTCCGGTGCAACCGCCCCATTGAAGCCAAGCTTTGAGGCCTCTTTGAGGCGGACATCGCTTTGGCTGACAGGACGAACTTCGCCGGATAGACCTATTTCGCCAAAAACAACGATTTCAGATGGCACAGGCACGCCGGTTATAGACGACACCAGAGCCGCTGCAACCGCTAAATCAGCCGCCGGCTCACTAATGCGTAAACCGCCTGCTACATTTAGATAGACATCATGGCCGCCAATTGAAAGGCCGCATCTTGTTTCTAATACCGCCAATATCATCGAAAGTCGGTTGGAATCCCAACCAACGACGGCGCGCCTTGGTGTTCCGAAGGCAGTCGGCGCCGTTAAAGCCTGGATTTCCACCAACATTGGGCGGCTGCCTTCGATGCCGGCAAAAACACTGGCCCCACTGACGCCATCTTCCCGATCCGCCAAAAAAATTGCCGAAGGGTTCGAAACTTCAGCCAATCCGGCATCTGTCATCTCAAATACGCCGATTTCATCCGCCGGGCCAAAGCGATTTTTGACGGCGCGCAATATACGGAATTGATGACCGCGCTCGCCTTCAAAATAAAGCACGCAATCGACCATATGCTCTAAAACCTTAGGTCCGGCGATGTTGCCTTCTTTGGTGACATGGCCCACCAAGAACAAGGCAAAGCCGCGGCGCTTCGCGAGGCGGATCAGCTCCTGAGCAGATGTACGCACTTGGGTAACGGTGCCGGGGGCGGAATCTAAATTATCAACATAGAGGGTTTGAACGGAATCTGCGACAACAACGGTTGGCGCATTATGTTCGTCTAAAGAGGCCACGATATCGCGGACACTTGTGGCCGAAGCCAGTTCGACGTTAGCATCGGCGAGACCCAATCGCTCTGCGCGCATGCGAACTTGATCAATGGCTTCCTCGCCGGAAATATAAATGCAACGCGATCCTTCAATTTTGGACAAAGCCGCACAGACCTGCAGCAAAACGGTCGATTTGCCGATGCCAGGATCGCCGCCAACAAGGATGGCCGACCCCGGAACCAAGCCGCCGCCACAGACACGATCGAACTCCGCAATATTAGAGAGCATTCGCGGAAGCGGTTTTTCTGAACCTTTGAGACCGACAAATTCAATCCTACGGCCCTTTTTTGCGGAGAGCCCTTTGGGCGTGGTGTCTTTGGCGGCTTCTTCGACGATAGAATTCCACTCACCGCAAGTGTCGCACTGGCCGCTCCATTTGGCCTGGTTTGCGCCACATTCCTGGCAGACAAAGATAACGTTTGATCGGGCCATTCCTATTCCTAGTTGTTATGCTTCAGCGGTCGCTTGAATGGGACCATCGATCTGGCCGCGAATAAATTGATCGACAAAGGGATTGCCGGATTGATCAATATCATCGGTTGGACCCGCCCAGATGATTTTGCCATCATAGATCATCGCTATTTTGTCAGCGATTTTTCGAGCGCTCTGCATATCATGGGTGATCGTCAGAGCCGTCGCGCCGGTTTCTTCAACGCAATGCACGATCAGATCATTGATGATGTCGCCCATAATGGGGTCCAATCCGGTCGTCGGCTCATCAAAGAAAATAATCTCAGGATCGCTGGCAATCGCGCGGGCCAGGCCAACGCGTTTTTTCATGCCGCCCGAGAGCGATTCTGGATATAGATCAACGACTTCCGAGCCGAGCCCGACGAGGGCGAGTTTTGCGACTGCGATATCACGCGCATCTTTACGGAGCGTACCCCGTGCGATTAATCCGAAGGCGACATTTTCCCAGACAGATTGGCTATCAAAAAGGGCTGCGCCTTGAAACAGCATGCCGACTTTATCATTTACTCTGTCGCGCCGGGTTGAACTTATCCCGATCGTTTCTTCTCCATTTATGGTGATGGAGCCGCTTTCTGGTCTGAGAACACCGAGCAGGCATTTC
>CAJXJM010000399.1 GCA_913054205.1 uncultured Rhodospirillaceae bacterium | reverse complement strand
GACGCCTCGAATTGTCCGGCTGGGATTGACTGTAGACCCCCTCGAAAAACCTCCGCCATATAGGCTGAATTAAAGGCCGCAAAGGCTATCAAGGCGCGCACGACAGGATCGATCTTATTGCCGTCAGGGATGAATATCGGCAAGAGGGCGACAAACATAACAATCACTGCGATATGCGGGACGCCCCGCCAGAATTCAATATAGAAGGT
The DNA here is from genome assembly GCA_913054205.1 of uncultured Rhodospirillaceae bacterium. Taxonomy (GTDB): domain Bacteria; phylum Pseudomonadota; class Alphaproteobacteria; order Rhodospirillales; family UBA2165; genus TMED23. Next base: position 2,739 of record CAJXJM010000399.1, on the reverse strand, counting down.
GCAAACCTTACTAATCACTTTCAAATCTGAAGACCTGCCAAGCGCTAGAATGAGACCTATAGGAATCGATCCAAATATTCCAACGGCGGCAATAACCACAGTTAGCAGCAATCCACCAAAATCCTCTGGGGAGACAAATTTTAAGCCAAAAATTCCGCCGACTAAGAAGATATAGGACGCAATTGGAAAGCCAATGAACATCGTTAGACGAAATCGCTTGGTGATGGAGCCAAAGGAAAAAACAAAAGCAGCAATCGTTAAGGCACCCAAACCGTAAAATACATTGACCCGCCATCGGATTTCAGCGGGGAAAAGCCCATAGAGAAATAATCGCCAGCGGTCTGTGATAAACGCCCAGCATGCACCATCTGTGTTTGCACAGGATTTGGCAGAATCGCCGAACCAATTGGCATTGATAAATCCCCAACTGATGACAAAGCTGCCGATTTGATAGATGATCCAGAGAAGGATAATCGTCATCAACGCATTTAGCCAAGTTGAAAAAAAATTTATCCGTAACCAAACAACGAAGCCAGATGATCGGAGGGGCGGAGCCTGCTGTTCTTTGAAAGGTCGGAGAATGGGTTCCATTATCTCTCTACCTTTCCGGAATGCGGGTTGCATGGTTATAGATTGCCATAATGGCCGCTATGAACAGACTGATACCGAGATAGCCAAATAAAGTGATGGCTTGCAGTTCGAGCACCTGTCCGGTTTGGGCTGATATGGCACCACTGAGGGCCCAGAAGAAATCGGGATAACCGAGTGCCGCGGCAAGAGCTGTTGATTTTGTTAAATTTAAATATTGATTGGTCAAAGGTGGAATGATCAGGCGCATGGCTTGCGGGACGATTATTTGTGAGTAGGCCTGCATTTGCGTGAAACCGATGGATTTTGAGGCTTCTTGTTGTCCCTTATCAACGGATAATATGCCGGCGCGGATAATTTCACCGATGAAGGCTGCGTTATAGAGCGTAAGGCCAAACAGCATTGCAGTAAATTCAGGCTGAAGGGCGATGCCGCCTTCATAATTAAATCGGCCGAACTTTGGAATTTCCCAGCTGATTGGGAAATCTTGAATCCAGGCCACAATTAACGGAACAAATATAACGAGTCCCAATCCAACAATGAAAGACGGGAATGGCTCACCGGTTGTCATCTGGCGTTTTTTTGCCCATCGCCAAATACCAAAAGCCAGCGTAAATGAAATAACAATGGCCCATACAATTGAATTTGCGCCAGCCTCCAATATCGGAGTCGGAATGACAAACCCTTCAATGTTGAGAAAAGCGACATCGAATAAGTTTATAGAGTCTCGTTTAGGTGGCAGCAGTTTTAGCGCGGCGAAATACCAGAAAAAAAGCTGGAGCAAAAGGGGGATATTGCGGAACATCTCAACATAAAAATTGCCGAATTTTCGCAGCAGTAAATTATCTGACAGTCTAGAAAGAGCGATAAAAAATCCTAGAAAGGTTGCGACACAAATCGCAATCACCGACAACACGATTGTATTGGTAAAAGTGATAAGCAGCGCATCGATATACGTCGATTGAGCGGTATACGGAAACAGGGTCTGACTAATTTGAAATCCAGCTTCATCGTCTAGAAATCCAAACCCGGTATTTATACCAAGCCGAGCTAGATTGGTGCTTGCTGTATCAAATATCCAATAAAGAGCGAGGACGATCGCAACGACCAGCCCCCATTGATAGGTTAGCGAGCGGACGCTTCCTTTGCGCCAATAACTGAGCAGATTTTCCATGGGTGTTGGTTGTTTCTAAAACAGTCAGGTGACCTTGGAATTGTCCAAGGACACCTGACATTATTTAAATATTGTAGCTATTCGGCTTAACGGAAAGGCGGAGCGATTAAGAGGCCGCCATTCGTGTAAAGCTCGTTTTTACCACGCGGCATGCCAAGGCCATCTTTGCCGAGATGCTTTTCCCAAATTTCACCATAATTGCCGACTGCTTTGATAGCTCTATAGGCCCATTCATTTCCAAGCCCAATTTTGCTGCCAAATTTACCGGTTTTTCCGAGAAGACGTTGGACGAACGGGTTTTTCGCATCGTTGCGCATTTCGTCAATGTTTTTACTGGTAACGCCATACTCTTCCGCAGAAATGAGTGCGTTGAACGTCCAGACAACGATGTCTTTCCATACTTGATCGCCATGAGCAACCATTGGAGAGATCGGCTCGTTGGAAATGGTTTCCGGTAAAATTATATGATCACCAGGATTGGTCATGGCGAGGCGACGCGCACCCAGACCAAATTTATCGGTGACAAACACATCGCAGCGGCCTTGGTCGTATGCCTTTTGAGCTTCGCCCATGCTGCCGAACGTCACCTGTTTAAACTTCATGCTGTGGGTTCGGAAATAGTCAGATACGTTTGATTCAGTTGTCGCGCCGGTTGTCAGACAAAAAGTTGCGCCGTCTAGTTCCCGGCCTGATTTAACACCAAGTGTTTTACGCACCATAAAGCCTTGACCATCAAAAACCATGACGCGGGTAAAGTCTAAGCCTTGTCCGACATCGCGGCCAAAGGTCCAGGTAAAGCGGTGAGTGACAACGTCTACGGTGCCCGCTTTCATTGCGTTAAAAGCGACAGGTAATCTCATTTTTGTCGTCTTAACTTTATCCGCATCGCCCAGCACAGCTGCGGCGATGGCCCGGCAGAGATCAATATCGAAGCCGACCATTTTACCTTCTTTGTTAGGAAAGGCGTAGCCGGGGAC
>CAJXJM010000398.1 GCA_913054205.1 uncultured Rhodospirillaceae bacterium | reverse complement strand
TAAATATCGCAATTTCTTCACACCTGAACGGCGCGATGTATTTGCCGGATTTCGGACTTGTGCACCGCATAATTGGCCTTAAAATTGGAGTTTGGTCGAAGAGTTCGTTTGAAGTGTGAAAAATGGGTGCGAAGACACCTAAAATTCGATCGATACGTTAAGGGAGGCTAATTAGCCCATGGAAACAATGACCTCAGCATTGCTGCGGACAAAAAAACTGTTCGGTGACCGACCTGCCATTGTTGATGCTGAAAGGAATTTTACCTGGGGCGAACATCTTGACCGCGTCGAAAAACTGGCTGGCGCGCTAGCCGGGCTTGGCATTAATAAAGGGGATCGCTTTGGTATCATCGGTCCAAACACTTTTCGCTATACTGAGCTTATCCATGCCAGCTATTGGGCTGGCGCGATCCCGGTGCCGATTAATCATCGTTTAGCACCCCCTGAAATTATTCATATTTTGGAAGATGCAGAAATTAATTATTTGGCGCTTGGAGAGGACTATCTCAAGCTCACTGAAGACGACCTACTGGCTCCCTGGAAAGATAAGCGAATATGTATCGGCGCAACGTCATCCGAAAAAGACGTGCCTGCGTTAGATGAAATTTTAAACGCTGCTGATCCTGTTGACCCCCACGACCCTCAAGAAGATGATCTTGCAATTCTGCTCTATACCGGCGGCACCACGGGTCGCAGCAAAGGCGTGCAACTCACCCACCGCAACATTTTTTCCAATGGCTGGCAAATGATCAATGCAATGGATATCGTAAAAGACGACATCTATCTTCATGTCGCGCCAATGTTTCATGCAGCAGACCTGCTGGGTTCAGGTTTCACCATGAACGGTGCTGCCCATGCCTATTTACCCGTCTTCTCGCCGACGGATGCTTTGCAGGCAATGCAGGACTATAAAGTCACCCAAGCGATGATGGCACCCACCATGATCATTATGATCTTGGAAGAATCCACTTTTGACGATTACGATATTCCAAGCTACCGCAATCTGTTCTATGGCTCCTCGCCGATGGCCGCTGAATGGGTTAAAAAATCCATTGAGAAATTCACAAATGCCGAAGTGCAACAGGGTTATGGATTAACGGAAACCTCACCAATCTTGACGATCTTGGAGGCAGAAGATCACCGAAAGGCTTTGGAGTCTGGTGATATCAGTATTCTACGTGCTGCTGGACGACCCGTCGTAGGCCTTGATCTTAAAATCCTTGATGACGACGGCAAGGAAGTGCCGACCGGCGATGCTGGCGAAGTTTGTGTACGCGGCCCGAACGTAACGCCCGGCTATCTCAACCGCCCCGATGAAAACGAAAAAGCCTTTAAAAATGGCTGGTTCCATACCGGCGATGTTGGCCGGGTCGATGAAAATGGCGTGATGTTCTTGATGGACCGAAAAAAAGACATGATCGTCAGCGGCGGCGAAAATATATATACGTCCGAGGTTGAAGCCGCCCTCTACAAACATCCAGATGTATTTGAATGTGCGGTTATTGGTGTACCGGATGAAAAATTTGGCGAATCCCTATTTGCCGTCATTGTGCCGGCGCCAGGCAAAACGCTAACCGATGTGATTATCATCAATCATTGCCGCGAGCTGATCGCTGGCTACAAAATCCCTCGCAAAATGGATTTCGTTGAAGCCCTTCCCAAAAGTGCGATGGCAAAAATTCTTAAAAACGAGTTACGAGACACCTACGGAAACAAATAAAACCACAACATTATTATTTTAGGAGAACATACCGACCATGGGACAATTTGCATTTGGTCAATCCGTCGCGAGAACCGAAGACCCCCGCCTGCTGACAGGACGCGGCAATTACGTCAATGACGTAAACCTTCACCGTCAGACTCATGCTTATGTTTTACGTTCTCCCTATGCACATGCAAAAATTCTGTCGATGGACATTTCTGCCGCTAAAGCCGCCCCCGGCGTCCTTGCCGTTTTGACCGGTGTTGACATCCGGGCCGACGGCCTTGGTGTGACCAAGGTAACGTTTCCTCACAAACGCGCAGATGGCTCACCTCTGTTTAGCGTGCCGCATCCGGGGTTAGTTTCCGACCGTGTTCGCTATGTCGGCGATTACGTTGCTTTCATCGTCGCGGAAACTCTTGCCCAAGCCAAAGATGCTGCAGAGCTCGTGGAAATAGACTACGAGCCGCTCGACGCCATAACTGATACTGCCTCAGCGCCCAATGAAAACGGCCCTATCGTTTGGGATGAGTGCTTCGACAATGTCTCTAACATTATCCCTCAAGGAGACAAAGAGGCGACGGACGCCGCCTTCGAAAAAGCAGATCACGTCATCAAACAGCGATTTGTGATTAACCGAATTTCCGCCAACCCCATGGAAATGCGCGGCTGCATTGGCGATTACGATCAGCGTGAAGGCCGATATGTCGTCTATTCAGATATTCAGGCTCCGCATGCTCTGCGCCAGGTTTTATCGGAAGATATCTTTAACGTGCCGCAAAAAGACGTCCAGGTTATTGCCGGCAACGTCGGCGGCGCTTTTGGCATGAAAGGCCCCATCTACCCCGAAATTCGGTTATGCGCCTGGGCCTCCAAACGTATCGGACGCCCGGTAAAATGGAGTTGCGACCGCAGTGAAGCCTTCCAATCCGACGAACATTGCCGCGATAATGTCAGTGAGGCTGAAATTGCAATTTCCAATGGCGGCAAATTTTTGGGCCTGCGCGTCAACACCATCTGCAATATCGGCGCTTATCTTTCGCAAGATAGAAATCTGCTTTCGACATTCTTAAATTTGGGCGTGCTCGCCGGCGTCTATACAACGCCCGCGATCCACGTCAAAGTGACAAACGTGTTTACCAACACCAATGCCACATCACCCTATCGCGGCGCGGGCCGGCCGGAAGCAGCTTATATCATCGAAAGCATGGCTGATCTTGCGGCCAAAAAGCTCGGCATGGATAAAACCGAA
>CAJXJM010000397.1 GCA_913054205.1 uncultured Rhodospirillaceae bacterium | reverse complement strand
GTTAAAGCTAAGTTTGTAGACGCTCACGACATTACCCGCCGAGCACGCCAATAATATCGGCAATGAAAACCAGGATCGGCATCATGGTAATGCCGGCAATGAATCGCGGTGCTACGAGATATTTAAACGGATTGGTCGAGAGCGTCGTGAGTGCATCCACCTGTTCTGTGACCCGCATGGTACCGATCTCTGCCGCAATAGAGGCTGCAATGCGCCCTGACACCATCAAGCCGGCGAGCACCGGGCCAAGTTCTCGGGTTATAGATAATACAACAACATTGGGGATGGCACTTTCCGCGGAGAATCTCGAAAAACCTGTAAAGCTTTGCAGCGCCAATACCATCCCGGCAAAAATCGCCGTCAACCCAACGACCGGCAGAGAGAAGAATCCGATTTCGATCATTTGTTTGAGGACAATGCGCGGATAAAACGGCGGTCGTACAGAATGGAGTAGGGCGGTTCCTGTGAAACTCACCAAACGACCAATCGTTTCCAGAAAGGCAAAGGTGAAGCTGCCGATGGTTTGCAGAAAGTTCATCCTCCGCTATGCCTCATCCGAAATGTAATGGCGGTCAAAACGATGCCCCAAACTCGTGAGGATTTCATAGCCAATCGTTCCAGCTTGATCGGCAATTTGGTCTACAGGATTATTGGGACCAATAAGGTCTACCAATGCGCCCATATGCAACATGTCCTCCGGCACGCCGGTGACATCGACAGTTGTTAAATCCATGGAAATCCGTCCTACCACGGGCACCTCAAAATCACCAATATAGACTATCCCCGAATTACTTAAACTGCGCATATATCCATCCGCATAGCCGATCGCGAGTGTCGCAATTTTTGTCGGTTTTGAAGCCTGATGAGTGGCACCATAACCAACGGTCTGGGGGGTGTCAACGGACCGCAGCTGCAGGATTTTTGCTTGTAAACGAATGACTTGCGCCATTTGGTTAACTTTTCCCGGAGTCGGGTTTACACCATACAAAGAGACCCCGGCGCGGCAAAGATCAAATTGATAATCCGGGCCTAGAAAGATACCTGAGCTCGCCGCTAAACTGGCGTATTTTGCTTTGATGGATGATCGTAGCTCATTGAATAGGGCAACTTGCTCTACGTTCTTAGGATGATCTTGATCTTCAGCGCAAGCGAGATGGCTCATCACGAGATCAATGTTGAATTTTGCCAAGTCTGGCGCGCTTTGCTCACATTCAGCTGGCGTTAATCCAAGACGCGACATGCCGGTGTCAAGATGAAGACCAGCAGGCTGATCAGCATGAGCTTGCCATTGCTCAATTTGATCACGGCTGTTGAGGATCGGGATGAGGTTATGGGCGAGCAATTCTTTGGCAGTTCCCGGTAAAACTCCATGAAATACGTAAATGCGGGCTTCTGGCAGAATTTGACGCAACTCACTGCCTTCTTCGAGCGTCGCCACGAAAAAGGTAGAACATCCCGCCGCTTGGAGAGCAGGTGCGGCCTCTTTGACACCAAGCCCATAGGCGTTGGCTTTGACGACGGAGGCCAGTCCCGCTGATGGCAATTGGTCGCTGAGGATAGAATAATTTTTCGCGAGAGTACCTAGATCGATGGTCAAGGTCGCGCCGGCTTTTTTTAAATCGGTCATTTTTAAGTCCCCCCCACCTTAATCCTCCCCCTCGGTGGGGGGAGGAGATTTGTGTTTGTAGTTGAAATTCTACCCCTTCCCCCCTTGAGGGGGAAGGTTAGGATGGGGGGTAAAATAGGTGCTAATATCTTGCCCATCCGACTACTGACTTATTGGTTAATAAGATTCGGTGTGTTGGGTATCGAGATCACCAAAGCGCGTATACATGCCATGGAAATGGAGTTTTGCCGTTCCCGTCGGGCCATGACGTTGTTTGCCGATGATCACTTCGGCGACAAAACGATTTCTTTCGCTGCGTTCTTCCCAATCCGTATATCGTGTCGCAAACTTATCTGGTGATTCTTCGGGGCGCTGAACGGGCTCTCCGCGCTCGTCATAATAGGCTTGGCGATAAATAAAGCTTACGACGTCAGCATCCTGCTCAATCGTGCCCGATTCACGAAGATCCGATAATTGAGGCCGCTTATCTTCACGTTGCTCGACCGCGCGCGACAACTGGGACAAGGCCAATACCGGCACATCCAATTCTTTTGCCAGTGTTTTTAGGCCCCGCGTAATTTCACTGATCTCCTGCACCCGATTGTCGGATCGGGAAGAGCCTTCCATCAATTGCAGATAATCGACCACAATCAAGCCCAGCCCTTCATTGCGTTTAAGACGGCGGGCGCGGGTTCGCAGCGCTGAAACCGAGAGGGCCGGTGTATCGTCAATGAAGATGGGCAGCGTATGGAGTTGCTGTGAAGCAACCACCAATTTATCAAACTCATCGTTTGTAAGTGTGCCGCGTCGCATTTTATCGGAAGCTATCTCAGCTTGTTCAGACAAAATACGTGACGCCAATTGCTCTGCTGACATTTCGAGAGAGAAAAAACCGACCACGGCACCGTCGGTGACTTTCTTTTCGCCGCTTTCATCAATTTCAAATTTATAATCGTAAGCGGCGTTAAAAGCGATATTGGTCGCAAGCGCAGTCTTACCCATCGATGGGCGCGCGGCGAGAATGATTAAATCCGAAGGATGAAGACCTCCCATGATTTGATCGAGGTCTCGCAGGCCCGTGGAAACGCCACTGAGATGGCCATCACGTTTGTGGGCGATCTCTGCCATTTCGACAGCGGAGACGACGGAAGATTTAAAATCCTGGAAGCCGCCTTCAATTTCGCCAGTCGTTGCAAGATCATACAGCGTCTGTTCAGCGTATTCGATCTGCTTCATCGCAGGATCGTCAACTTCTGGCGTATGGGCTCGGTTTACCACCTGTTCGCCGAGCTCAATCAATTGGCGCTTGAGGTGCAAATCATAAATGGTTCGGCCATACTCGGCAGAGTTGATGA
>CAJXJM010000396.1 GCA_913054205.1 uncultured Rhodospirillaceae bacterium | reverse complement strand
ATCTAACGGATTACAAATCTCCATAACTTCAAATTTGCTCTTGGTCATTGTCCAGTCTTCTATTGCGCCAAACATTTCATTGAGCCGGGGCAGTCTTGCTTTGGGCGTTGCCCAGTCAGGATCTTCTTTCCACTCCGGCTTGCCAATTAGGTCGCAAATATTTTTCCACACGGCGGCCTGGGTAATGAAATAGGTATATGAGTCAGGATCATTTTCCCATCCCTTGCACTTAAGGATACGGCCCGGCTGGCCGCCACCTGAATCATTACCGGCGCGCGGAACTGCTTCACCAAAATCAATGCCTTCACCGAACTGCGAATATTCATCCAACGGCCCATGCGCTAAGCGTTGTTGATCGCGAAGTTTTACACGGCAGAGATTTAACACACCATCCTGCATGGCGGCTGAAACTTTTTGGCCTCGACCGGATTGCTCGCGGTGGAACAAAGCCGTCACGATACCAAAAGCGAGATGAAGGCCGGTACCCGAATCGCCGATCTGCGCACCTGATACCGTGGGCAGATCACCAACATAGCCGGTGGTAGAAGCCGCTCCGCCCGCACATTGGGCGACGTTCTCATAGACTTTGCAGTCTGCATAAGGCCCGGGGCCAAAACCCTTAATCGAGGCCATGATCATGCGCGGGTTCAATTCTTGGATGCGTTCCCAAGAAAACCCCATGCGGTCGAGGGCACCCGGGGCAAAATTTTCGACCAATACATCGCAGGTTTTAATCAGCCGAATAAGCACTTCCTTACCGGTTTCCTCTTTGGTGTTTAGCTCTATCGAGCGTTTGTTGTGGTTGAGCATGGTGAAATACAACGAGTCGACATCTGGAATGTCGCGTAACTGTCCGCGGGTGGCATCGCCAACACCCGGACGCTCTACTTTTATGACGTCCGCTCCGAACCAAGCCAAAAGCTGGGTGCAGGTTGGCCCTGACTGAACATGGGTAAAATCAAGTATCTTGACCCCTTCTAACGCTTTACTCATTCGTTTTTTTCCACTTCTTAAGAGTTAAACCAGATTATTTTTTATTTTTTCTGGGCGACAACGCTTTGCGGATTGAGATTGCCGATCCGGCCGCTTTCGGTGCCGGAAGCTTCATCAATCACTGCGTTCACCAGCGTCGGCTTCCCAGACTCTATCGCTGCGTTCACAGCCTCTTTCAGCTCATCCGGTGAAGTCGCATAAACGCCCACACCGCCAAACGCCTCCATCATTTTATCGTAGCGCGCATCCTTGACGAATACAGTCGTCGCAACGTCCGAGCCACCTGTTGGGTTGACGTCGGTACCGCGATAAATGCCACCGTTATTAAAGACCACGACGCATATCGGCAGGTTATATCTGCAGATGGTTTCGATCTCCATGCCAGAAAACCCAAAGGCACTATCACCTTCGATTGCCACCACCGGCATTCCGGTTTCAATTGCGGCAGCGATCGCCGTCCCCATGCCAACGCCCATGACACCCCAGGTTCCGACGTCCAGCCTTTTACGAGGCTGGTACATATCGATAATGCTGCGCGCAAAATCGAGCGTATTTGCGCCTTCATTTACCAGCACCACTTCAGGCCGCTCTTTAATGATCAAGCGCAACGCCCCGAGCGCACCGTGATAATCCATTGGTATGTTATTGTTTTGCAGCCTTGGTGCCATTCGCTCAACATTGGTTGCGACTTTTTCTTTGATTGAATCCGTCCAGGCTGCCGGCGGCAACGTCCACTTCTTGCCCATGCCATCAAGCAAAGCCTGAACACATGAGCCGATGTCTCCGACCACCGGAGCTGCGATCTCGACATTGCTGTCCATTTCTTTAGGTTCAATATCGATATGGACAAACTTCTTAGGCTTATCGCCCCAGGATTTTCCCTTACCATGGGAGAGCAGCCAGTTGAGCCGGGCGCCGATCATCATTACGACATCAGATTCCTTTAGCGCCAGCGAACGCGCCGCGCCCGCTGATTGCGGGTGCGTGTCCGGCAACAGACCCTTGGCCATGCTCATCGGCAGATAGGGTATACCGCTTTTTTCAATCAATTCACGGATTGCCTCGTCGGCTTGGGCATAGGCGGCTCCTTTACCGAGAATTATCAAAGGCCGCTCTGCTCCTTTAAGAACATCAAGGGCACGCGTTATCGATTCCGGTGCGGGCAGCTGGCGCGGTGCCGCATCGATAACTTTCACCAGCGATTGTTCGCCTGCATCTGCATCCATGACTTGGCCAAAGAGTTTTGCCGGCAGATCGAGATAAACGCCGCCCGGACGACCCGAAACTGCTGCGCGAATAGCCCGCGCTATGCCAATGCCGATATCTTCTGCATTTAGAATGCGATAAGCCGCCTTACACAGAGGTTTAGCGACAGCGAGCTGGTCCATTTCCTCATAATCGCCTTGCTGCAAATCAACAATCTCGCGTTCGGAAGAACCACTTATAAGAATCATCGGAAAGCAATTTGTCGTCGCATGGGCCAAAGCTGTTAGCCCATTGAGAAATCCGGGCGCAGATACGGTCAAACAAATACCCGGTTTTTGGGTCAAATAACCGGCGATGGCCGCAGCGTAACCAGCATTCTGTTCATGTCGGAAAGACAGAACACGCATACCAGCGGCCTGCATGTACCGCCCAAGATCCGTAATTGGAATACCCGGCACATTGTAAATTGTATTGATGTCGTTGAGCTTGAGCGCATCAATTACAAGATGAAATCCATCTGTCAGCGAACCCACTTCTTCTGTGTCTGGTGCCTGAGTTTCTGTCTCGGGGGTTTTGGATTTAGTCGACATATTCAATCTCTTTCATTTACTCGAGCGCGTATTAAGAGCACCATTGACAGCGATCATCATTAAGCTCAATAATTAGACCGTCCTGGTATGCCACATATCAGGGTGGTAAAACAACCGTTCAAATCATGAAAAAAATTCAACGATGAGCGGGATAGGGAAGTCGTAATAAGTCACACAAA
>CAJXJM010000395.1 GCA_913054205.1 uncultured Rhodospirillaceae bacterium | reverse complement strand
TCACCCGACGGCTCGCATTAAAGATAACAACTTCTGGCGTGCCTAAATCCTTGGCGACCGAGCTAAATAGCGCCTGAACGCTTGCCGGATCGGAGGTATCGCAGGTGTATGCTGCCGCATCTACTTCCGCAATCAAATCCGCCAATTTGCCGGTATCTCTAGCCGCCAACGCGATTTTCATTCCAGCGCCGGCAAACTTTCTTGCCAAAGATGCACTTAAACCTGCTCCCGCACCAACAATGACAGCAATTTGCTCGTCACTCATATTATTCTCTCCTTTTTTCCTGATTGAGCCATTCACCGGCCTATTCAGCATTATTTTCGCAAATTAAAACAATAACATAGAGCAATTTCACCTGATCCAAAACATGATAGAACTCGCCCGACCGCAGGAAAAAGCACAAGGGCTCTTTGGAATATTCGGCTATTAGGTTTCTTCGCCTTTCAGAATTTCTTTCAATACTTTTATATGATGCCGGGCTCCCACCATATAGGGGTGTATTTGGATTGCCTCTTCGAAGGCTTTGACCGCCGCCCCATGCCGCCCAAGCGCTGTGTTGATGAGCCCGAGACCCGAAAGGGCACCGAAATGCCGGGGCTCCAACCGCAAGGTCTGGGCAATATCTTTGACCGAAGAAGAATAATCTTGGAGCAAGTAAAAAATCGTCGCGCGCTTGTTCCAGCCTTCGGCAAAATTTGGTGCCATCTTCACGACCTCATCAAAAGCCTGAAGAGCGGCATTGAGCGCTCCGGAATTCATGGATTTTACACCGAGCGCCAGAACCCGTTCAGCCGATGCGTTTTTATTCTCACTCCAAATGCGCCAAATTATGTGCTCGATCTTTTTGGCATCACCAGAACTGGTGGACTTCGCCAAATTGGCAAATAACAAATCCAGTCGATTATCTTCTTGCCCGGCATTGATGGGCAAAGAAACAAACGCGACCCCTAAAATTGCGATCAAAATATAAAAGCGTCTCATTAAAGCATTATGTCTGATTGAGACACTAATCCAAACAGCGAAAATTAATATGAATTCAAATTGACGTTACAATTTACTTAAATATTTGATGGCTTCGGCCCGCCGGTTGCCCAATCCAACAGCTCAACAGTATGAACAACCGGAATATTTGCGCCATCGGCCAATTGAACCAAACAGCCAATATTGCCGGTCGCCAATATTTGGGCATTGCCGGCCTCCAGAACTTTATCGATGCCGCCCTGCCGGCGATCCTTTAACTCATCCGCCATAATGGGCTGCAGAAGGTTATAACTTCCCGCCGAGCCGCAGCAATAGTGCTGGCCTGGAATTTCCTCCAAATCAAATCCTACCTGCTCGAGCTGTTGGCGCGGTTGTTGGGTGATGCCCTGCCCGTGCATCAACGAACAGGCGTCGTGATAGACGACGCTAGGCAGATCCGATGTTGAAGATTTTTGCAGTTCCAATTCAGCAATGACTTCCGTGACGTCCTTCGCGAGAGCCGAGATTATTTGGGCATTTTTTTGATATACCGGATCATCTTTGAACAAAAAAGCGTAATCTTTAACTTCCGTGCCACAACCGGCAGCGTTAATGACAATGGCGTCCAAGCCTCCTTGATCTATCGCACTCATCCAGGCATCAATATTCGCTTTGGCAAATTGCCGCGCTTCATCATCCTTGCCCAGGTGATGGGTTAACGCACCGCAACAACCGGCCCCTTCGGCGATTACCACTTCGCAGCCCAGCCTTGTCATCAACCGGATCGTTGCCTCATTGATCGACGGCCGCAAAATTTTTTGTGCACACCCCATCAGCAAAGCAATACGCTTTTTTGTCGTGCCTTCCGCCGGATATACATTTACGCCGTCTGGCAATGTTGCTCTAGGCATCTTGGAAGGTGCCATTTTGATCATGCTGGATAGCTTTTGACCAAACAAAAACGAAAATGGCTTGGCGAATTTAGCTAATTTTAGCGCAACGCGGAAGCGACCGGCATAGGGCAATATATTTGACAACGAAGACCTGATCAGGCGATCGAACCATGGGCGCTGATAGTTTTCTTCAACATAGACTCGGGCATGATCGATATAGTGCTGATAATGCACCCCGGATGGACAGGCCGACATACAAGCGAGGCACGACAAGCAACTGTCAACATGCGTTACGATTTCCGGGTTTGGCGCCCCCCCTTGTTCCAACATGTCCTTGATTAAATAAATCCGCCCCCGCGGGCTATCGCGCTCATCACCCAACACGGAATAAGTCGGGCAGGACGCCAGACAGAATCCGCAATGAACGCATTTTCTGAGGATCTCCTCCATCATCTGGATCTGAGGATCAGCTTGTTGATCAGTCGTGAAATCGGTTTTCATACGCCCTCATACATTCTGCCTGGATTGAGCAGTGCCGATGGATCAAAATTAGATTTTAAAGTCTGAGTAAGCTGCGCAATCTCTGACGATTGCGGTTGAAACACCTCGACTGCATTTCTGAACGCGTCACTGCCGCGGATCAATGTTGCATGCCCACCGCCAGATGCAAGACTGCCGCGAATAATAACGGCGGAATTTTTGTGAGCCGGATCAACTGCCAGCCAAATCAATCCGCCGCCCCAGTCAAAATAAGCTTCGCCTTCTATCTCGCTTTGAATTGATTGGACGACGCCAGCACCTTCGGAAGGCGGCATAGAAAGCCGCCAAATTTGGGAATCAGGATTAACGAGCAACGGCGCAACGTCACGCAGTTCCTGCCATAGGTTTGCGGAGTTATGTCCGTGTAGTTCTTCGACATCGCCATATGCCTGCCACAAATTACGCACCGCCTGGCATCTAACTTCAACCGAGGGGGCCGGACCCTGCATGCGAACTGCCGTCACGGAATTTCCAGCGCCCCCAACATAAGAAACTTTTGATTTAGCGGCGATGGCAGCTGGTAAATGTGCTGCGCCTACGACTTCATAGGAGCCCTGCAGGGTATCGCTTAAGGCTTTAATGGCAGTTTCATTATCA
>CAJXJM010000394.1 GCA_913054205.1 uncultured Rhodospirillaceae bacterium | reverse complement strand
AGCGGTGTGGTCATAACAATTGGTGCTGGCTGGACAATGCCGCCGGGGCACCCTAATTTTTCTGGCACCTGGATTGAAGTAACCGGAACTGAAGGCATGCTGATCATCGATGATACCCACAGAGATGTGATTTTAAACACCATGGAAAATGGTATTCGTTTGCCAATGTCGACAATGCCGGGTGAACAGGTAGAGCATGTATTTGCTGGCCCCATGCATAACGAAGGCATCCATTTCTTGGAAGCGGTTGCTTTGGATCGTCCGGTTATGGTGTCGCCCGAACAGGCCCGCCAAGTGATGGAAGTTTATATGGCTGCTGATTTATCGGTGGAACGGAATGAACCGGTAAGTTTGCCATTAAACTCTAATGACATGTCATCAATTCGTATTCCCAGTTAAGTGAAGTTGGACCTGAATTATGGATGAAGTTGTAGAAAAGAAGTTCAATTTTAACACTGTCGCTGCGATCTGCTTTATCGTCTTGGCGATCATTCTTTTGATTTTTATTCCGAGTCAAATTGACAAGCCGCTGATCCAATTATCATTTGGTCAATTTAATCTGCCACCGCAGCTTTTCCCGCAAATTATTGCCGGCTGTATGTTGGCACTGGGGTCATGGTTTTTCTATAAAAGCTTTTCATTGAAACAATCCAACGATTTGCGCGGGTTGGACAAAGAGGCAATTACCAATGTTATAGTGACATTGGTCATGATGGCGATTTATGTGCCTCTCATGGTAAATCTCGGCTTCGTTCTTGGCAGCGCCATTTTGATTGTCGCTATGTCGACCTATTTTGGAAATCGCAATTATATCGCCGCGGTGTTGATCGGTATCTTTCTGCCAATGCTGGTGTTTGTAACTTTCCGCCGCCTGTTACTGGTGGAGCTACCACCGTTCCCGATTGATATTTATCCCCTGACCAATTGGTCCCTCATTTAATGCTGACCGATACAAAAAAGAATTTGGAGCATAAAAACTAAATGTATGAAGCGTTTTTAGAAGGTATTGGTCTCGCTCTTCGTCTAGACACGATGCTTTATATGTCGGTTGGATTATTTCTCGGCATGTTTGTTGGGGCGCTGCCCGGGTTTACCACCCTGATGGCGATGGCGATCTTGTTGCCCATTTCCTTTTTCCTTGATCCGTTACTGGGCATACCTTTTTTGATCGGTGTCTATAAAGGCGGTATCTATGGTGGCTCCATCCCGGCAATTTTAGTCTCGATGCCGGGTACCGGGGCGGCGGTGGCGACGACTTTCGATGGGCCGGCACTGACCAAAAAAGGTCAGGCCCGGAAAGCTTTGGAGATGGCCTTATTCGCATCTGTTACCGGCGATCTTACCAGCGACCTTTTCACCATTGCCTTGATCGGCCCAATCGCGGCGATTGCTTTATTGTTGGGACCGCCTGAACTTGCGGCCATTTTGTTGCTTGCCCTAATTGTGATTTCAGCGACCTCAAGCGGTGTGTTTGTCAAAGGCCTATTGATGCTCGTGGTTGGCTTGTTTTTCGGCATGATCGGCCAGGATCCGATTAGCGCGCTGTCGCGTTTCGCGTTTGGTATTATTGAGATCGAGTCCGGTATTCCCCTGCTGCCAATGTTGATCGGTGTTTTTGCCTTGCCGGAAATTTTCGTCAATATTGAGAAGCGCGCCTCATCATTGATTAAAGCCGAAGATCTTAAGGTGAGCGGTGAGGGTCTGACATGGGCAGAGTATAAAGGCGTTGGCAGAACATTAGTTCGCTCGACAATGATCGGCACATCCATCGGTATGATCCCGGGTGTTGGCCAGGTGGTTGCCGCTTTCATGGGCTATGCAGCAGCGAAATCCGCTTCGAGCCATCCCGAAACTTTTGGCAAAGGTGAGCTTGAAGGTGTTGCGGCGGCGGAATGTGCTAACAACGCAGTGAACGGACCGACCTTGGTGCCGTTGCTGACACTGGGTATTCCCGGCGATAACCTGACCGTTATTCTGGTCGGCGCCTTTATTGCTCAAGGAATGCGGCCGGGTCCGCTGTTGATGGAAGAACAAGCACCGCTGGTCTATGCTATTTTGGTGGCAATGGTGATCGCGAATATTTTGTTTCTCGGCATTGGTTACGTCTGTATTCCGTTTTTCGCCAAAGTGGTGACAATTCGAAAATCGTTTTTGCTGCCGCTGACGCTGGTATTCGCCTTTGCCGGAACCTGGGTGTTTCGGGCGCAGCCGTTTGATCTAGGCGTTTTGGTGTTCTTTGGTGCTTTTGGCTATATTGCGAAAAAACTGCATTTCGATGTCACGCCAATGGCGATGGGCTTTATTCTTGGCCCGACTCTCGAATATTCCTTTGGTCAAAGTGTGACTCTATCGAGTGGAAATCTCATACCGTATATGCTGTTTGAAAGACCGATCACGGGTGTCATTTTTGCCATTACACCAATTGTGACCTATCTGATGTGGCGTCGAAGTGCTCGGCTTAGAAAACAATTCGGCGCTGAGTAATGAAAAAACATAAAAGTTCTAGTACCGAACAAACCACATGAAAATAGCGGTATTAGGACTTGACGAAGGCTTTCCCCCTGATGTCTTATATAAGAGTTAGTTAGGGGATTTAAGGCGCACTTTGAACCATATAATATTCTTGGTTTTTCGGGCGATTATTTTAAACGTACTACAGAGAGGAAAGAAAATGCGGATACGTAATCTAACAAAACTTCTTCTGGGGGCAGTTTTAGCTTTGGGTTTGTCAATTGACGACGTAAAAGCTGAATATCCAGAAAAACCAATCACACTTGTTTTACCAGTTGGTGCTGGCGGATCGCACGACCGTAACGCTCGTGTTTTCACCAGTGTTATCCCAACCTATCTCGGCAATGCCATCATTGTTAAATTGATGCCTGGTGCTTCCGGTCAAACTGGCACAGCTAATGTTGCCAGAGCAAAACCAGATGGCTACACATTGCTTTTCACGCACAACTATTTTGATCAGCTACAAAAGCATGTCAAAAAA
>CAJXJM010000393.1 GCA_913054205.1 uncultured Rhodospirillaceae bacterium | reverse complement strand
CAATGACAAAAGCAAAACTGATCGCGTTGAGCAGGAACGGTGCCCAAAGCCCGACGCCCGCAATGACAAATCCACCAACAGCAGGGCCGATGGCGCGGCTCACATTTATGCCAACAGAGTTTAAGGCAATGGCTTGCAGAAGCTCTGACCGGGGTACCAGTTGCGGCACAATGGCTTACCAGGCAGGTGCGATGAAGGCGGCGCCAGTGCCCATGGCCAAAGTGAATATTAACAAAAGCCAGGGGTTCATCACACCGAGATAGACGCTAGAGGCCAGCGCAATCGCGACGACCGTCAGCAAGATTTTGACAATCAGAAGGAGGCGCCGTCGATCGACAATATCCGCCAGCGCGCCTGCGGGCAGAGCAAACAAAAATACCGGCAAGGTTGTCGCGGCTTGAACAGAAGCCACCAATATTGGTGACGGCGTCATTGTTGCCATCAGCCAGCCCGCAGATAGATCATGCATCCAGGTGCCGACATTGGAGACAACAATCGCCACCCAAAGGAGCGCGAACATCTTGTGACGGAACGGACTCCACGGTGATATGTCGGGCGGATTTTCAGCGGTCACAGATGTATTTTGGGTTTCATCTTCCATCATCGTTCAGCATACTGCGCTTCATTGCCTGCCTAAAGGGATAAAGGGGTCACAAAATTATAATTTTGAAAAATTCATCTCAAACAGTGTTTGGGCTATCTTTCCTGCTTAGTTTGGCACTGCTGCTTTTGCCCGCGCCCGGCGGTGTTGAACCCGCAGTCATGCAGGCCGGAGCCGTCATCGTATTGGCCATTGGATTGTGGTCATCGGCGATTGTGCCGTCCTACTTTGGCTCTCTCATCTTTTTGTTTGCCTCTGTCGTATTATCCGTTGCGCCGCCGAAAGTGGTGTTTTCAGGGTTTCATTCGGGCGCGATGTGGCTGGTCTTTGGCGGATTGGTGATTGGTCTCGGCGTGAAACGGTCTGGCCTGGATGTCCGATTGGTGCGCTCGCTCCTAACCCATTTTCCGAAAACCTATATCGCGATGATTTATGGTATTTTTTGGGTCTCCACGGCGCTCGCTTTTATTGTGCCGTCAGCCTCCGGACGCGTTGCGCTTTTGGTGCCGATTATGGCAGCACTGGCAACAGAGCTTGGCTTTGGCGAAAACAGCAAAGGGCGCACCGGTTTAATACTCGCCGCCTCAATGGGCACGATGATACCTGCTTTTAACATCCTGCCCGCCAATGTGCCGAACATGGCACTCTATGGTGCCGCCGACGGTATTTTAAACATTCAGCTCACCTATGCAGATTATTTTTTGTTAAATTTCCCCGTCGTTGGTGGCATGGCGTTGCTGGTTTACCCTGCGGTTATTGCGTTTTTATTTAAAGCGAACCCCGCTTATCCGGAACACCAAAAAGAATCGAAGTCTTGGAGCGGCGATGAAAAACGTTTGTTGATCATTGTGCTGGCGGCTCTTGTTCTTTGGATTACCGATAGTTTGCACGGCGTGTCTCCGGCCTGGGTGTCCTTGGGAGCCGCCATCGTCTGTTTATTACCGCGCGTTGGGATGTTGTCGCCAAACGTCCTCAGCGGCGATATCAACTACGGCCCGCTTTTGTTTTTGGCAGGCGTGATTGGCCTCGGTGCGGTCGCCAGCCATGCCGACCTTGGCACGTTGATTGGCCAGAAGGTGATGCAGATATTTGAATTTCAGAAAGGCGCAGACTTTCAGAATTTTGCCTCAATCTCAATTACCGGCATCATTGTTGGTTTTTTCACGACAATGCCCGCACAGCCCTCAATCATGGTGTCGATGGCGGAAGTTTTGGCGGGGGCAACGGGCTGGTCGCAATTGAGCGTCATTATGGCATCGATGACCGCCTGGGGGGTTTTTCCATTTTTCTATCAGGCGCCGCCGGTTGTGGTTGCTGTCGCGCTTGGAAACCTAAATATAGCGGATGTCACCAAAATGCTGGTCACTTATATGATTTTCGGTGTTTTGGTGGTTCTGCCGTTGCATTTCCTCTGGGGTCAAACGATCGGCATGTTTAAAGTGCTGCCTTAATCAACATCGACAACATGCGCCGCGACAATTTTGCGTAAATTCTCCGGCATGGCGGCGGCTTGGCGTTTTTCCATATCAAAAAAAACTTCTGCGGTTTTCTGGGTGGCACAATGGGTGCCGGTGTCTACATTATACATGCGCTGTTCATGGGCCATGCTTTTATTGCCCATTTTTGTCCACGCGCCCTTGATGACCATGAGTTGGCCGGCTGTGATCTCATGGAGGAAATCGATTGAGATGTTGGCAACGACCACCCCCATGCCATCTTTTGTCAAATCACTTTGCTTGATGCCGATGTGATGCCATAGCTGGAAACCACCATCGTCAAAAAAATGCGCATAGAAGCGAACGTTCAAATGGCCGTAATGATCACAATGGCGCGGCAGAACAATACCGCGGTAGGTATCAAACCAATTTGGTCCTTCCATTATATCCGGCATGCGAAGTCCTTTTAACTAAGGCGCAACATTCCTTGCGCGAGTGTATTGATAAATATGCTGATCAGAAGATCAACCAGCACCAATCCGGCGGCCATAAAATTAGAGACCTCTAAGGCCGTGCGGGTAACAAACCACGTGTATAGGAGAACCAGCCCCAGCAAAATATAGCCGATAAAGGCAGCCGGAGAACCTTCAAGTAAATGCGCCTCGACCAACAGAGCAAAGGGCAAATAGACCACATTTTGCAGCACCGAAATCCAGTTATAGGCGACAATGTAGCGGATATATTTTGCGCCAATGCTCAGAATGTCTGTGAGATAAAAAAGCAATAAAGGAAAGGCGACCCAGCTTATGACATAGGCGATGGCTTCTACTGCGCTAAAGCGAAATACAGATGCCGCTTCTTCGCCGCCGATGTAACGAACAGTCAACAGGATTGCGAATAAAGGCGCTATGAGGATGGCAGCGGTGAATGAACGCCAGAAACCTTCATGGCTCGCAT
>CAJXJM010000392.1 GCA_913054205.1 uncultured Rhodospirillaceae bacterium | reverse complement strand
TCACTACCGCGATCGCCAACAAGGTTTAATCGCTGATTTTAATCTTGGCGTATTGAAAGATGATACGGCATTTCCCTACCGTGTGATGCTCGAGCAACACAAAATCAGCCATATTATTGCCGATACGCTAAAAAGTTTTGACGGTCATGAAATTCTCAACAATCACCGCGTCGAAAGTGTTACCCAAGACGCCGATGGTGTGACGGCAAAAGTGACGACACCCGATGGAGAAAAGGAATTTCGCGGCCGCTATATGATTGGCTGTGACGGTGGTCGAAGCAATGTCCGCAAATCAATCGACGTCGATTTTGAAGGTTTCCAGTTTGAAGAACGCTTTTTGGTCGTCACCACGCCTTACGATTTTAGTCAGCATGGCTACGCGATTACCAACTATATCGCCGATCCGGATGAGTGGTGCGCCTTATTCTGCGTCAAAGGACCGGATGATAGTGGCGTTTGGCGGGTGGTGTTTCCGACTGACAATGCTCAAACAGAAGCAGAAATATTCGATGACTCGGCGATTGAAAAAAGACTGCAAGGTTTTCATGCTCGGGATGTCGCGTATGACATTATTCACCGAAATCTTTATCAAGTGCATCAGCGGGTTGCGACCAAATATCGAGAAGGGCGCATTCTAATCGCCGGTGATGCGGCGCATATCAATAATCCGCTGGGTGGCATGGGCATGAACTTTGGCTTTCACGACGCGTTCAATTTGACCAAGCAGCTCAACGAGATTTGGTTTAACGATGGCAGCGAGGATTTATTTGATCTCTACGAGCGTCAGCGCAGAACCGTGGCGTCGGAATATCTCCAAGCGCAAACCATCGAAAACAAGAAAAACCTCGAGCGCAAAGATCAGGCGGGCCGGGAAAAATTCTTCGATGAACTTCGCGAAATTGTCGCCGACGATGAAAAGCAGCGGAAGTACCTTAGGCGCGTGGCGATGATCGAAGGCATCGAACGGGCGGCGTCTATCACTTAAAATCTTAAGATTGTAATAAAGGTTCCAGGAACCTTTATTACATTACGCTGCTTCGGCGGGGCGCTTTTTAGATGTGCGCTCCACTATCAAGATCACACCGCAGAGCACACCGCCGCCAATCTCGACCCAATAAGCTTCGGCAAAAGCCTGCGACGGCAGCAGGAGTCCCAACCCACCAATGATGTAGGCGGCGCGTTGGAACGGCGATAGAGCGCCCTTGAAAAAACCAATCATGCCGGCAGAGGCAAACCAGATGCCGGCGATGGCTGTCACGAAGACAATTGCAATGTCGAGGGGCTCGCCCATCATAATCAGGTTCGGTGCAATGACGAACAAAAACGGCACAACAAAGGCCGGCCAGCCAAACCGGCAGGCCGCCATGGCGGTTGCCACGGGACTGGCCTCGGCGAGCTTAGCTGCCGTGAATGCCGCGAGGGCAACGGGCGGCGTGATCATCGACATCAAACCGAAATAAAGCACAAACAAATGAGCAGCGATGGGCTCAACGCCCAATTCGATCAGCGGCGGCGTGGCCAAAACGGCCAGCAAAAAATAGATCGCAGTCGTCGGCATGCCCATACCCAGAATGATGCAGATAATGGCAGTGAGACCGAGCAGCAGGAAAAGGTTGCCTTCTCCGACCTGTACCAAAAGAAAGGTCAGACCAAAGCTAAGGCCCGTCGCATCCAAAATTCCGATAATCATGCCTGCAGTCGCGCCAATGACGAGAATATCAACCGACATCTCACCCGTCTTGCGAATACACATCATCAATGTCGGTAGGGTGAGCTTCTGACCTTTGTAGGTCATCAACATGCCAAGCACGACGATCGAGCCAGCTCCAAGTAGGGCAGATGTTTCCGGTGGTAAATTCCACGAAAATAGCGCCGTTATCAAAACAATAAACGGAACCGTAAAGTACCAACCCTCCTTTATTACGCGCACAAGCGGCGGGATTTGGTCTTCCGGAACGGGTTTAATACCGGTTTTTCCGGCGACCAGATCGGCTTGCAGAAAAACTGAGATGTAATACAGCAGCGCCGGCAGGATCGCCGCGACAACAACTTCTTGGTATCTGATCTCCAGCAGTTCCGCCATCAAAAATGCGGCAGCGCCCATAATCGGCGGCATGATTTGCCCGCCGGTTGAGGCGACGGCTTCGATGGCTGCTGCCACTGGACGGGAATAGCCGCCCTGGCGCATTAAGGGGATGGTGATCACACCTGTGGAGGCGACGTTGGAGACCGCACTGCCTGAGATCGAGCCAAACAGGCCCGAGGCGACAACGGCAATTTTTGCAGAACCACCGCGGGAACGGCCCATGATCGCAGCCGCGACATCGGTAAAAAACTCCGAGCCGCCGGAACGCAGGAGAACCTGACCCAAAAATATAAATATGATAACCACTTCGGTGATGATCGTCAGAGGGATGCCTAAAATCCCGGTGGTATCAATGCCGAGGAAAGAGAAAAACTGCACCGGTGCCATAGCTCGGCCCTGCAATTTGCCAGGTATAAGGTCGGCAAAAAAGGCATATACAAAAAAGCTCAGCAATACGATACACAAACCCATACCGGCAGTCCGGCGCAATGCCTCGGTGGTTAATCCGACCATGATGACACCAACTATTGTCGTTTCAATCGGGATATAGGAGAAGTTTAGGAGAAGAAAGGGGTAGCGGTAGAAGAGGTAGGCGCCAATTCCAAATCCCACCAAGGACGCAATGGCGTCATACCACGGCAGGGTTCCGGCAAATTTTGGATGCACCGGCACGTTGAGAAAAATGATGGCAAAGGCAATACCGAGGACGGAACCCATGACCTGCTCGGCAATGATATCAATGCCAAAGTCAACCGCGATGCCACTGGCCCAGAGCAATCCAATGACTGCAAGCGCAGAACCGAGCCAAGGTGTTAACGCCCGCGCCACCGGTGAAGGCTGCGCGGGCGTATTATTAGACTCAGTCGCGGTATTTTCTACCGATTCCAAGTACCTTTTTCCTTATAAAGTTTGATGGC
>CAJXJM010000391.1 GCA_913054205.1 uncultured Rhodospirillaceae bacterium | reverse complement strand
ATTAAGTGAGACGATCAAGCAACCCATTCTTTTAGGACCGCATCTAAGGCTCTCAATTTAATCGCAGGTTGATTGCGCTTTACATCTCGTTACAAGATTTACACTTCCTTACTCTTTGTGTCATGACTTCGGCCGATAGCTCAGGCATATTTTTCCTCAGGAATTTAAAAGGAGTGGAAACATGAACGAGATTATTAAAGCCGTCACAGATTTAGACGTTGATAGACTTTTGGAAACATCCCCGCAGACAGCGATTTATACGGTAGAGGCGATCGAAATTGCACTTGAAGATCAAATTCGTGATTTGGCCGCCTATCGTGAGCAGGTCAAAAGTCAACGGGCTGAAGTGGAACGCAAGCTTAATGGGGTTACTTTCCATTAATCCCGTTTCGGGTTTTGACTTCAGCACCGACATCTAGAGCTAAGAAAGCGACATTATGTTTAATTTCAATGCCGTCAATGAATCAGTGTTTAATATAATTCTTACCGACACTCAGCATCGTTCCTCGGAGCACAGCTGCATTGACGGAGGCCAGATCTACCGCGATACCGACAATAAAATTTTGGCTATCGCGATACCGACCTCCCAGGCTGGATTTGAATATTTTGCCGCTGCCGATGTTACCGCCAAATTAAACTAAAATTGAGCTAAATGGATCAACCGGGTGAAATCGGCATCGCTTTTATATTTAAGCGAAGTCTTCCGCCAATGCCGCCTGAGATTCTTCCGATAAAACAGTCATGTGACCATATTTTGGATGGTTGATTCCGACCGTAACGCGGGTTGCTAAATCGCGGAATTTAGCAATTTGCGCGTCAGATAATTTAAAATGCACAAATTGGACGGACGAGGCCTTGCCATCAGCTGTCGTTCGGTCGACATCTTGTTCCGGCTCTGCAATAACTGCTTCACCGTCAATTTCTAAGGTCATGCATTCTTCAACGCCGCCGAGACCGGCCAGAAAAGCGGCGCGAATATCCGGATTATCAATTTCAAACATCACCGTTGCGACAAGTTCTTTGCCTTTTGGAATCAGAGGATTATAAGCTTCGAGCTCGTCGACAAGTTGAGCATCGCCGCCTTTTTCAATGCGCAACATTTCCTGAACTTGATACCACATCGTATCGAATGATTCGAAATAGAACGTCGCATAGGGTCCAACCGCCACGCGCCGAAGTTTTTTGACTGCAACGATTTCGGCCCGGCGGATGTCACGGATTTCTTGATAGGCTTCGACAGCCAAAATATCATCGCGGGTGAGTTCAGTTTTTGATCCCATGTTAGGTCTCGCTATTTGTTAGCCCATAGGCTTGGGCCAGGATTTGAATAGGGTGTTGGACGATTTCTGCCCGCTCAACGGGCGTTTCTTCGCCGAGTTTTTCGATGCCCTGCATCATGTGCTCGCGCGCCAACGGGCATTCAGACACAACATATTTTGCGCCGCTTTCCATCGCTTTGCGAGCCGCCGGACGCCCAATCTTAATTGCGACTTCGAAATTATCTTTCATAATGCCCCATGAGCCGCCATGGCCGGAGCATCGCTCCACGACATCTATTTCGACATCCGGGATAAGCCGCAACATTTCAGCCGCTTTGGGGCCCATATTTTGCGCCCGAGCATGGCAGGCAAGATGTAGGCTGACCGATCCATCGAGACTCTCAAGACCGTCTGCAAGCCCCTCCTTTTTGGCGATGTCGACAATGTATTCCGCCGCATCGAAGGTTGCTTCGCTGAGCCGTTTGACATTTTCATCATCCGGCAAGATGAGTGGCCATTCGAACTTCAACATCAAGGCGCAAGATGGAACGAGCGCCACAATATCGTAGCCTTTATCAATCCATTGGACGAGCTCGGCAGAGACTTTCCGGGCGTTTTCTGCAACCCGTGCAATATCGCCCTGCTCCAATTGCGGCATGCCACAGCAAGATGGGTAGACAATTTCGGTCTCAACACCATTTTTTGCCAAGATTGCTTGCGTTGCCTCGCCAATTTGCGGGTTATTGTAGTTGACAAAACAGGTCGCATAGAGCGCAGCCTTTCGGTTTCCGCTTGGTGCCGTCGATTCTTTAGAGGCGCGCTTGTCGAATGGCTGGCCTGTAAATTTCGGCAGATCGGCGTCCTTATGAATGCCGGCAACCATTTCCATGAGCGGACGTGTCAACCCGTTACCACGTTTTGATGCCCAATTGGCGAGCGGGGCGACCGGGGCAGCCAGCTTGCCATTGCGATCGGTTTGCGTAATTTGACGATGCGCAACACCAATTTTTCCTTGCTCAAACTCCATTGCCCGATAGCGCAGCATCAAATGCGGGAAATCCAGATCAAATTCATGCGGCGGTACATACGGGCATTTTGTCATAAAACACATGTCACAGAGTGTGCAGGCATCAACGACCGATTTGAAATCTTTGCTTTCAACTGTATTGAGCTCGCCGCTTGTCGATTCATCGATGAGATCAAAGAGCTTCGGAAAACTGTCACATAGATTAAAACAGCGGCGGCAGCCATGGCAGATATCAAACACCCGGCGAAGCTCGGCGTCGATCTTATCCGGATCGGTATAATCCGCTTCCTTCCAAGGAATTTGGTGGCGCGTTGGCGCTTCTAAACTGCCTTCTGACATAGTTTGGGATCGTCTCTTTCGTTATCCATTAAACAATCGACATAAAGGGGGACCCGATTTCGGATCCCCCAAATTCTTCAAGCTGTGGTCTTGGCAGACCACGCCCTAATTAATCGAGCGTATCCAAAGCTTTTTGGAAACGACCGGCATGCGACTTTTCAGCCTTCGCCAGTGTTTCAAACCAATCGGCAATTTCATCGAACCCTTCTTCGCGGGCAGATTTCGCCATACCAGGATACATGTCGGTGTATTCGTGGGTTTCGCCGGCAACAGCTGCTTTTAAATTCAGTTCCGTGCTGCCAATTGGCTCACCGGTTGCAGGATCCCCAGTTTCTTCGAGATACTCCAAATGACCATGCGCATGGCCTGTTTCACCTTCCGCGGTTG